>JAHBAQ020000021.1 GCA_018500045.2 Candidatus Shapirobacteria bacterium
AGTCAGTTTTATTTTTATCTTGGTTCTTAATATTTTTATCAACATTTTGCTTTACAGAATCCTTTTTTTTACCAACTTTCTTCTTTAAATCCTCAAATATTTTCATGTCCCCATTATACCATCCAAACCATCAATACTTATGCCTAAACTAACTAGCTTTCATCCCTTGCCCTGTCAAGGTCCATAGATACCCCGAAGAGGGTAGAAAGGGAAGAGATAGGGTTTTTCTCCGCAAATTAACCGTTTTTACTCCGTAACAGTAAAAGTATACGATTCTCTAAAAAATTACGTTCTGTAATATCTTTGGTATAATCGCCCATTATGATCGAATCTATGTCTCCGTCATATTCCGACTCAGAAGACGAATATTTTTCTTATTGTCTCAGTGATCCTAAGTGGTTACCAACATATTCCCAATTAATTCAACAATTTCGCTCCCTCGACAGCTCCGAATTAGCCTACACTTTACGTAGTAATGATATTCGTTTTATTCATGAATTTTTTAACCAAGAATTCGTTGAACAACTTTCTTTATATTTAATTCATCAATTCCAAGACCCAAAATTACAACCCAGGAAAGTTTTGGAAATTTGTGCCGGTGATGGCTTACTTTCACATCACCTCAATCAACAACTAAAACCATTCAATATCGAAAGTGTCCCTACCGACTCCAAAACTAATCGTATTCCCGAATGGTTTCCTGTCAAAAAACTCAATCATCAACAAGCTATTGAAACCCACCCTTACCCCATAGTTCTTTGCTCTTGGATGCCCAAAGGTCTCGATTTAACCCCCGATCTCAGAAACGCTTCTTGTATCTCCGAATATATCTTAATTGGCGATCCTCAAGTCTGTGGACATCCCATTGAGTCTTGGCTTGAAGAATATCCTAATTTTAGGCGCCACCCTATTAATTCAGCCCACCAATTCCAATTTGGTCTAACCGATTCCCCTATAGAAAACATTTTTAAATCTCAAATTTTCTCATTTCGTCGAACTGTTTAGTTTTCTCCGCAAATTAACCGTTTTTACTCCGCAACTAATACTTCGTTAATTCAATCAACAAATCCCGAGTATCCCCTTCCCCCTCATGTACCCAAAATTCATGATTACATCTTTCACATTTATAAAAAATTCTGAATATTCCATTCCTATACTCACTTCTCACCGGCCTCATCGGCCCTTTACACATACTTGCCCTATCTCCGGGGATTTCTTCATCCACATGTCTTCCCCACAAACATTTCGGACAATGATCCGTCACTCCATTTCCAAATACTTTCTCTCCACACACCTGGCACACAAAATCTTCAAAAACTTTTTTCATTAGTTCAATTTTGCTAATCTATTAGCTCTTCTGATTCTCAACATATACTCCAAAACCATATTCGTTCCTTCCAAGACCGGCCGAGGCGCCACTATTTTTATATTCATAGACGGGTCATACCTCATTCCACTTGTCATATTCCAAACACCACAAGACAAAGCCGACTTCTTTAAAAATAAATCTCCGCCAGAATCACCAATTCCACCCAGTTCTACATAATTTCCATTTTCATCTAAATGAAGTCCATTTTCTCTAGCAAAAGCATCAATTCCCTCAATCTTAGTTATACCTTTAACTTTTCCATCTTCTAAAATACAAGGATTAATATCCACCGCTGTCGCTGAATTAACAATTTTGCTTACAGTTCCATCCAAATATTGCTCCATCTCTCTCCTGTCCGATTCATTTAAACCAACTAAACTATTATCTCTAAACGCACCAGCCAAATTAATAATGTCTTGTTTTCCATTTTTGATTAAACCTTTCACCCACAATCTATATATATCAATCGGCTTAAAATCTTCTGGCTGCATTACTCTACCAGTTTCAGCTTTAACTCGATCAATTTCAGACTGTATCTCAACACTAGCTTTTGCCACTTGTATCCCTTTTTCTGTTGGGTTAATACTAATTCCCAAAGCTTTACCTTCTTCCAAACTACCTAAACCATTATCCACTAATTCTTGATTCAAAAATGATTCAACAGAACTCTTAACACTAACAGCCACAGCCGGTATACCTTCAATTGGTCTAAATTTATCTGTCTTAGTATCATACAAAACCGACCCGTTCTCACAAATAGACGTTGCCGTAATCCTTCCCCCTCTAGAAGTAATCAAACCTGTCACTCTTTTTACATCCAAAACTCCTCTTCCAGAAAACAAAAACGGTTCAATACCAACTTCAGCTAAAAGTAATGTATAATCGGCAAATTTTTGTAGTTCAGCCTCATTAATTAAAAAGTTTGGATCCTCAGTATTCAGCAATGTCCCGTCAATATCAAAACCCATATAAGAAAGACCGCCTACTCTCTTCTTTAAATCCTCTGGTATATAACCATTTCTCATCTCATTTTCCACCGCGCTATTAACCATAGTTCTTAATTGTGCTGCTGGAATATCTATTGATTTTGGTGTCACCCCTTGAAGACTTCTTTCACCTGAAACAATTGATAATTCAGCCACCCCATCAGATTTATTGTCTTTAGGAGTAATAAAAGCAAACCTAATTGTTCTATCAACATCCCTTGTATCAACTGTTATTTCTCTTATAAAATTACCCGTATTAGAATCAGCATAATTTCTCTGATGATGATTCAAAAATCCATACTCCATCACTAATTGTGTCAAAGCTACTTTTATTTCTTCAGCCGAACCATCCAACATTCCCTCTTTATTCAAACCCGTCCTGGCTACCAAAACCTCAGAAGAAATTTTACCCTCACTCCTATTATCCAAAGATCTCTCTGCCTCATAAACAGACATTCTAAAACTAGCCACTCCACCACCTATTCGGGAATTTTCACCCTTAATACCTTCTGTCATACACGGATTGTATCACATCACTTCCCCAACACCACTCCCATTTTTATATCCTCATCCAATTTTTGATTAAACAACAATTTTCCTCCCACCAAGCTGGCCGCCGGTTCTACCTGTAATGGCTGCCAACTATCTGGATAAGTAATCAAACTTACAATCCCCGTCTCACCGGTTCCCGGTTGTTTTTGAATATACTTCATATAAGTAAAAGTCTTTCCTGAAGTATTTATTTGACTTGAATATTTCACTTCCAAAATTCTTTTCTTTAATACCGGCACCATCACCAAAAATCCCACTTCTTTCTTTCCGTCAACTTCCTTAATTGTAATTTCATCACTCCCATAAATTTTCTTAATTGAAGTATCATTTCCATCCATTACACTTATTTGGCTTACATCTACCTCTTTAGGTAAATACAATCTCATATAGTTTTTGTAGTCTCCCCCTGGCCATTCTGTATTTTTTGCTGTGTTTTCATAATTTATTTTTAATATTCTATTAATCGAATTATTAGTTATTTCTGCCGATTCCTCTATATTTCTTTTAACAAAATAATTAGCCTTATTTACCCCTAAATTAGCCTCCACCACGTACCAATAATCCATCACACAATTTTCTCCACTACATTTACCGTTATATACCCGACCATCCCAATTCAATTCCATCAACCTTTTAGCCGTTTCTGTTTCATTAATCGCCAACTGCAACTCATTTTTTTCCAATAAATCCAAAAATAACTGAACCAATACTAACCTTTTTTCCGCATTCAAATTCTTAATTTCTTCAAATAGTTGTTTACCTAATGCCCCCAAAAAACTTGCCTTCTGGGTTGACCCTGGGAAAAATTTTGTTTCTGCATAAAATTCTGCCTGTTCATATAAATTTCCGTCATTAATTTTCTCTTTAAAATCCGGCACATAAATTTCCCCTGTGGCTTTGAGCATCGCCCTGGCCACTGCCAGATCAATTCCAATTACTCCATTAATTTTCTTTCCTGTTTCTTTTTCCAAAAACCACTGAATATCCGCCGCCGATTTTACAAAATCAGCCTTCCAATTAGCATCCCTCATAAACCAATTGGCCTCACCTAAATGTTTCTTAATTTCCCACGGTGGCTCTACATGACCTTTCAATTGACCATCAGCTTCATAAATATCTTTTATTTCCAAACTTAAAAGTTTCCCATTCTTAAAACTCAAAAATCCATAACTACCAATAAATCCGCCGGTCGGTCTTAATTCAGAATCATTCTGAAACAGAATCATATAATCCCTTTGCTTTCCATCCAATCCCAATAACTCCGGCATTAATTTCACCACCTCCCTTCCCTGACCTACTTGTTTTTTTAAATCACCTGTCAAAACTAAACCTTTTTGCACTTCCGCTTTCCATTCTGCCGGCAACCAACTGTAGTCACCCGACAACCTTGCTTGCAAAATCCCTAAATTATTTTCCGTCTCATTCAAACCACTCTCCAATCCTCCCAATTCCTCACTCCAACTAATATCCTTCTCATGAAATATTCCTTCACTTATCGCATCTGCTGATTTAGCCACTTCTGGTAATCCCTTCTCCAAATTCAATACATCCACCAAAGCTCTTAATCCGATTTGGTAATTCCTCATCGTTTTCAGCGAATTCAATCCCCAATCATTTATTTTTTCATCTATGTCTGTTAACTGATCCGACCTATTCTCAGCCAATTTCTCCACCTGATTATACTTTTTGTTTTTAATCATTTCTGGAATTTCTTTAATTGTTTTTGTGGCTTGCCAAGTTGTCCAAAACCATTTCGCCGGTTCAGCCACCACCAATACCAATGCCAACAATAAACCTACCCACCAAAACTTCAATTTATTTTTTAAATCTTTCCTCTTCAAAAAATTATCTTTCTTCTCTATCTTTAATTCCGATCTTTCTTTGGTTTCCTCAACTACATTTTTAACTGGTTCTTCAAATTCTTCACTCTCCTCTTCCAACCAATCCTCATTCTCCCTCTCCTCTTGTTCCTCTTTTTTATCTTCTTCTTTTGGCTTCATCAAACTTGGTAATTCAAATTCTGCTTCTTCTTCCACTAAATCATTATCTTCGCCATAAACCACCATATTACTTACATCTGGTTCACCCAATGTTTTTTCATAATTTTCGTGTTCAATTTTTATTTCTTCTCCTTCATCCACCATTACCTCAAAGGCCTTTCTGTTTTCTTTCTCTATTACTGGTTTCTTTTTTATTTCCGGCTCCTTGTTTTTTTTCTGTCTATTTTCCTCATCTATTTTTGAAAAAAAATACTGCAGTGTTTCCTCAACTCCATCAACAAATTCAACCTCAGCTCTCCATCTTAATTGTTTTTCTGTCACTTCAGCCAATTTTTCATTACCCATATCAATTTCCACCTCTTTCTCCATTACTTTAAACCTGGTCATCTTTGCCTTATCCATCAATATTTTTGCCAAATCTTCAAAAGTTATTCTCTTGCCCAAAACCAAAAAATATTCCCTGTTCGTTCCCGACAAAAAACAAGCCCTCAAAATTGCTTCGACTAAATCCGTTATCGCTAATAATCTAATTTCATCATCAGGATTAGGTAACTCCAAATTCTTATTCATTACCGCCTGCCTGATTACTTTAGCCAAAAACCCAGATTCTCCCATTCTTTCGCCATAAACCCCTTTTGCTTCAATTATCCGCCAATCCTTATCCAACACCGCTGCTTCCCGCGATAAATAACTTTTTCTTGATTCATCATCCACCGAAATTAAGGCTATCTTTTCTCCTTTTATTTTTTGCCAATCGTCTTTATTACCCACAAAATCAAACACGTAATTAAATTCTCCTTCCACCTCATCCAAATCCATTGCCCAGGAAAAATTATCCAATTCCATCAATCCAGTCACCATTTCCCCCACTCCAACCACTCGAATATCTTTATTCACCAATTCTTCCGCCAATTTCTTCGCCACAAAATGGTCTATCCCCAAAATTAATGCTGTTGGTAATCCCTGACTCATACCATCAATTTTAACCTGTTTTTCTCCATCTGTATTTCTACGATCTACTATCTACGATCTATTTACTAATGTGTGCGGTGATATTTCGGTAATAATGCGGTTAATACCCCTTGTTTCCGTTCCAACACCAACGTAACGGTTCCATAGGAACGTGAAAAAGTGTCATAACAGTAATGTCCATTTATGTTCTTACTTTTAAAGTAAACCAACCCACAATTGTCCACTTTCAAAGTAGGGTAGAGTAGTTTTTGTAGCTAAATTACTTTTTAAATTTTTGTTCTGACCCAATTCCGCTTGTTTTTAAGTCTCCAAAAACGTCATTATATTAAGTAGGGAAATACATCAAAAATATAAAAATGGCTACAAAAAAAATCCCCTCATTTTTTAAATAGGGGATAAAAACCTCCAACCCATCTTGGATGGGTTTTATTTTACCCTTGCCCTGTCAAGGGAAAGGGAAGGGTTAGGGTTTAGTTTTTTCTTACCAACATCACCGCCATCAAACTTGTTGCTACCATTTCTGTTAAAGCCGTTATCCAGGCCGCACCATTTATACCCCAAGAGGGGATTAAGATCAGATTTCCAATTACGTTTACCAACAAAGAAATTATTCCTACCATCAACACTGCTTTTTGTTTTCCCTTAGCTATCAAAGTAAATCCCACCAAATGACCTGCATAAGCAAATATCATTGCCACCAATAAAATTCTTAACACTTCTACCGACTTTCCAAATTCACTTCCTGATAAAACATTAATAATCCACGGCGCCAAAAAATAAACCATTCCAAACACCACCAAAGCCCCTAGAAACATCAATCCAGCCGTTTCCTTAAACAGTCTCCTTCTATCATTTTCCTTATTGGATAACATCGGAAATACACTGTTAATCAAAAAGTACGCCGGTTGTACCAAATTGCCATATATTTTGTAAGCCAAACCATAAAAAGCCAAATCTTTCACCCCAATTAATTGCCTAATCAAAATTGAATCAACCGCTCGATCATACCCTGAAAACAAAATCATATAAGCTCCCATCGGCCAAGTTTCTTTCAAAAATTTTTTCGCAAAAATCCAATCTGGCTTTATAATTTTTACTTTTCCAATTATTTTACTAACCAAACCCAAACCAACTACCAAACTTATTATTCTTGTAATTAAATAAACTCCAAAAACTCCCATCAAGTTAATTTCACCGCCAGAAATCCACAACCACACCACAAAGAGTAGGGGGAACAAGATATCCATCCATACTTTTACTTCCATTCTCATTTCTGTCTGAAAAATTATTTCCAAACTCCCTGCCATTGCCGTAAAACCAATCATTGCTAATCCTAATAACGACTCCCACTCCATACCATCAAATCCACTCCAACTCAAAATAAATATTATTCCTACCACAAACATTAACAAGGAAGCCATCAATCTAAACCAAGCCACCTGAATATAAATATTTTTTCTTTTTTCACCTTCATTATTTGCCGCTTCTCTTACTCCAATTACTTTACTGCCAAAATCCGCTGCCGCATCCCAAAGTAACCACACTGAAGTAATCAACATATAACTTCCATAAATCTCCGCTCCCAACTTTCTCGTCAATATCGCCGTCGTTACTAAACTCAAGGCAATAGTAACTCCTTTTCCCAACACTTGTACCAAAGTATTTATAATCGGCTTTTTCAACATAAACTTATTCTACCCCAAACCAAATTCTTTTTTATTTTTGGCGAAAATAATGTTTTTCCGACCGTGAAGACCGCTGAGTGGATTTTACGATGGTGCGAGGACGGTAAAAACGTTATTGAGCCAAAAGAAAAAAAATTAAATCACCCCTAACACCAACACCAACAACCACATATTCTGGGGTAGGGTAAACCAATAATGATCTACCATTCCACTCACAAATATTATCGCCAATATTAACCAACTCCACTTGTCCCATTTCTTCCAATCCATTTTTCTTCCCACCAACCATACCAACACTCCCGATCCTAACAATCCAATTTCTGAAATTATCAATAATAAAATATTGTGTACCGGCTGAAACCAAAATATCTGGTTATTCTTCTGAAATTCTGGCAAATTTACCAAAAAATTTCCCAAACCCACCCCAAACCACGGCGATTCTTTAATCATCCCCAAAGCCGCCAAATTCAATTGACCTCTTTTCATTATTCCATTTTCATCCCACCCACCAAAAAAATTAGCTAGCGGATAATTGTAATTAATCATCCCCAACAACAAAATTATCAGTAACAACCCCACCATTAATCCTTTTATTTTTTCTTTTAAGGCGACTTTCGTATTACAACCCCAAAAAACTAAAAATCCCAAAGTTAACAACCAAATTGTCCGACTTCCCGACAAAAATATTCCAATTAACCCCATCCAAAACACCAACCACCAAGATATACCCGTTTTTTTATTTTTCACCCACCACCCCAAATTTACCAACAAAAACCCCGCCAAACTATTCGGGTGCGAAAAAGTTCCATAAGCTCTTATCAAACCCATATCCGCCACCGACATTTGAGCAATTCCAATTGTATTAAAATCAAATTTTCTTTCCCCCAACCACCACCACCTGTCTCTTATACACATCTCCGAGCCCACGAGACGG
>JAHBAQ020000057.1 GCA_018500045.2 Candidatus Shapirobacteria bacterium
TCGGCTTTGGGAAATTTTTTGACTAATGTGGGGGTAACGCAAGTGCCGATTTCGGAATTAGTAGGGGCGGCCAGAGAAGATAAGATTAATAAGTTGATGGTTTCTGATAATGAAATAGTAGCTGAATTAAAAGGTGATGATAAAAAAATATTGGTAACTTCGAAGGAACCGGGTGTATCGATGATAGAGATTTTTCAAAAAGAAGGGATAGATGTGGCAAAAATGAATTTTGAGGTAAATAATCGTCAGGGTTGGAAAATGATGGGAGATATTTTGACTTTAGTATTAACGGTTGGTTTACCAATTATTTTTATTTTGTGGATGTTTGGTCGACAAGGGGGAGGAAGTGGTGGAGTGTTTGGTTTTGGAAAATCGACAGCCAAGCTTTTTATAAAGGGAAAGCAAAATATGACATTTAAGGATGTGGCGGGAGTAAAAGAGGCTAAAGATGATTTAATGGAAATTGTGGATTTTTTGAAGCATCCGGAAAAATACAGAAAAATGGGAGCCAGGGCACCAAAGGGTGTGTTGTTGGTGGGACCAAGTGGTGTGGGTAAAACTTTGTTGGCTAAAGCAGTGGCGGGTGAGGCAGATGTACCATTTTATTCGATGGCCGGATCAGAATTTATGGAAATGTTGGTAGGTGTGGGAGCATCTCGTGTTCGTGATTTATTTGGAACAGCTAAAAAAGCTGGTAAAGCAATTATTTTCATTGATGAAATTGATGCAATTGGTCGAATCAGAGGAGGAATTGATGGAGGTCACGGAGAAAGAGAACAAACATTGAATCAAATTTTGGTAGAGATGGATGGATTTGAGGCAAATACAGCAGTGGTAGTGTTGGCAGCAACTAATAGAGGGGATTTGTTGGATCCAGCATTATTAAGGCCAGGACGATTTGATCGACGAGTAGTACTGGAATTGCCCGATTTAGAGGCAAGAAAAGATATCTTGGCGATTCATGCTAAAGGTAAACCATTTATTAATGTGGATTGGGATGTAGTAGCAAAGAGTACAGTAGGATTTTCGGGAGCCGATTTGGAAAATATGTTGAATGAAGCGGCCATTGGAGCGGCTAGGAATAATAAAGAATTTATTGATATGAAAGATATCGACGATGCGTCTTTAAAAGTGAAATTAGGAGCGGAAAAGAAACGAAGTCAGAGTGATGAAGATAAATTGATGACAGCTTACCATGAGGCGGGTCACGCAATTGTAAATTATATGGAAGACTTGGACCCGGTGTCTAAAATTTCGATCATTTCACGAGGAATGGCGCTGGGATTTACATTGGTGCCACCACAAAAAGATATTATTCATCACACCAAGAGTAAATTAATCAAACAAATGGCAATGGCGATGGGGGGTAGAGCGGCGGAAGAAATTATTTTTGGGGATATTACGACCGGAGCATCGAGTGATATTAGTCACGCAACCAATATTGCCAGAGATATGGTGGTAGAGTGGGGAATGAGCGAACTTGGACCAGTAAATTTGGGGCCACAAATTGATGTGAATGATTTTGGTAAGGCTTATATGGAGCCAGCAAAAATTTCGGAATCGATGCAGGCAAAAGTTGATGAGGAAATTAAAAAATTAGTTAACCAATCAATTGATGAGGCAAGAAAAATATTGAAGAAAAATAAAACTAAATTAGATAAGTTGGCAAAGATATTAGTAGAAAAGGAAAGTTTGGGGCAAGAAGAGTTTGAAGAGTTGATGAAATAGGCCATTGGTTGAATTATAGGTTGAGTATGGATATAATGGGGTATGGCAGAACCTAATAATGAGGCTAATGAAGCAGCTAGAAGTGCGGCTGAAAGTGCAGCTAAGCCGGAAGTAGATTTAAACATGATGGCTTATAATGAAGGAGCAAGAAGGTTGGCGGCGAGGGATGTTTGTAATGCCTATAGGGTTCAGAATGATTTGATGATGCCCGGGGTGACGGCTGATGATGGGAAGGAGATAGTGTCTCATTGGGTTTATGACCAATTAAGTCCTAACGGAACGGAATTGAACGCTTGGACAGAACAGCCAATTTTTGATGCGTTGGCGACAAGAAGGACAGAAAACCGAGCAATTCGACAAACAAGAATAGAGATTAATACTTTATTGTCAGGATTAATTGCTAATGTTACTAGTGGGGCTGATCCAGTTTTGGAAAGTGCAATTGCGAAACAAGCAGTAGAGAAGATTGCTTTTAATAACGAATGGCAAAGAATGACAGATCAGGAGCGTAAAGAGAGGTCGGGAAAGGAAGCGCCTTTATCGAAGTTGATGACGACATCGGAAATGTTGAAATATGTGGGTTATCAAGATAAGATTAAAAGAATTACGGCAAAAGTGGCTTTGATGGGTGGGGAGATGGCTGAACTGGAAGGTCAATCGGTTAAAGATCAATTGGCGGTAGCTGAGAGAACTGTATTGAGGGATAAACACATAGATTATTTGAATGTTTTAGTGACTAGATCGGCTGAGACTGGTGGAGATAAAAGTAAGGGAAAGGCTAAAAAACCAGTGACACTTGAAAGTTTGAAGACAGATTTGGAACAAGAGATAGGTATTTATGCTGATGAAGAAGAACATTTGAAAAACCAATTGAATGTCAGGCTTGGATTAATGAATGTAATTGATTATCCGAATAAATCCAGAGAGTATTTAGAAAAAGATCGGTTTGATGAATTGTGGAAGGCGGATTTTGCTGATAGTGAATCTGATAAAGATGGTGAATCTGATAAGTGGGCAAGTTTAGAACTGGCTTTGGTATCGATAAATCAAATTTTGGGTGGTTGTAAACAGATGCTACAAAATGCGTCTGATTTGGAACCATTATCTCATTTATGGGAAGGTCAGGGGAGAATGGTAGATTTTAATCCGGGTTTGATGGGTGAATTGATGAGACAATTGCCGAGTTTTGCAGAGTCATTTAGAGCAATATGTGCGATTTCTTCGGGTAAATATGCTTTGGCTACTAATGGTGAGATATATATCTCTGGAGCTTATGGATTGGGTTATGTGGAGACAGCAACAAATAGATTGGTGGATGTAGATGAGGCAAGAAAAATGGGATCTGGTGTGGAAAAATTGGAAAGGGATGAAATATGGGTGAATGGGCAGAAAGTGAAGTTATCTTCTACAAGTGAAGGTCATCGAATTGGTTATGATGAGAATGGTAATGCAAAGAATGTAATAGCTGAAGGAATGTTTAAAATAAATGGAGAGGATGTACGAGTATATATGGAGAACCTTTTGTATGATGGTGGAGTAACTGATGCAAAAATAGCTAAGTTTTCGGATATATTGACGGATTTTGTTAAAGCAAAAGACCCAAGTATTGGTGGTTTTGGTTTGGATTTGGGAGTGGCTTTGGCTAAAGATTTTTTTGAAATGTCAATGTTATCTTGTTGGTTTGGGATGCCAAGAGATAGTAAAGGGAATTTGTATTATGTGGAGTATGACGGAATTATGGATTATGAAAAGATCTTTTCTAAAAGTACACCAATGCCTGATTATAAGAAGAGGTTTAGTGCAATTAGCTCTGATCCAAAATCAATGGCATTTAAATCTGGGACAGTGTTGTGTGGGACAGATGAATCGACTTATAACCCGAGTTTTGTAATTGATTATGGAAAATTACTGATGACCAGAAATAAGCAGGTGTCGGAAATGGTTAAAGGAAGAAAACATGGTTTTAATCCGCTAATACCTTATATGCCGGAGAGTTTGATGGCGCCGATGATTGATGGACAATTGATCGGAAAATTGATTGATCAGGGTAGAAGTAATGGTAGTTCAAGAGAAATATTAACAGAGTATTTTGACAAGAGTAAGTCTATTATGAAGAAGAAGAATTTTATGTTGAGTATGGCAAGAGGAATTGCGGTTTATGAAACGATCTCTCAGCCATTTGTGGGTGAAAAAGATGTGTTGGCATCTGGAAAAGAAATGTTGAATTTATTGAGACAACCGGGATATTGGGAGAAGATTAATAAAGCGATTGATTTATCTTTGTTGTATGTTGATCCAATAGAAGCGGCGAGACTTAAAGTAAATTTAGTGACAATTTCTTTGGCGGCGGTGGCACAGGAGTTTAGAGGTGAGGATTTTGTAGGTATAGCCCCAAAATGGTTAATGAATCAAGAGACTAGGTTTAGCAAACCACTTTTGAATGTTAATTTAAAACAATTAAGAGGAATGGATACTGGTGATGATGTGGTGGTAGCTTTGAAACAATTGGTTAGTTCGAGAATTATTGGTGATGAAACTCATGTGATGAAAGTGATTGAAAAATTAAATGAATTTAGTGAAAATAAGAGTGGTGTTGGTTTTTTCCCAGATGAGTTTGAGAGTAAATTTGGTGGTACAAGTTATTTAAATGAATTAGCTGCATCAAGAGAGAATAGAAAGCAAAGAATATATGGGAACGCTAGGGTGAAAGCGAGAAAATAGATATATGGAAAGTTGTTTTAGGTAATGACCAGTATTTTTAGAAATGTTTGGCGGTGTTTTTTGGATCTGTAGCTTCCTTTCCAGTATCTCTAATTGCTTGCCCGCCTGATGAAATTGTGTCACCAATCGGACGCCATTTTCCTCCTCTAGAGGATACAGAATTACCTATTTTGTCAATAAGTCGACCGCCCTGATACATAGCATTGCCTTTGGCGTAAGTTTGTCCAAGTTTACCTAAATCAGATTTGGTAAGTGAACCAAAGCTTTCACCAATAGCAGTACCATAGGGTGATGGTTTGAGTTGGAAGATGGCTTCGGGAACTAATTTGGGTATTTTGGCAAGTAAGGCTAAACCGGCAAGACCAATACCAGCGGAAACAACCTGGGACATACCACCATTAGCATTTGAAGTAGTCCAAACCCAAATTTGCGACGGAAGCCACATATTTTTGGTGGAAATTAATTCGGCAAGATAGCTAATAAAAATAAGAACAATACTGACAATAGGAAAAACTAAAAGATCAGAAAGGAGATCAATAATCCAAGTACTAAATTTGATTTTTGATCCAGGAAAAGCACCGAGACCGATCTGAATAGGAGCAATAATAATTTTAAAAATGACACTAATGTAGGCTTTGAGCATGCCAAAATAGAGTTTCATAAGCCAGATGGTGACGAGGATAGAGACAACAAGAGGAATTAAAATAAAACCTAAAACACCACCAATGATATCGCCTCCAGCAAAACCAACAGCGGAACCAATATCAGAACCGACACCGCCAATTAAACTGTTTGCTGCACCACCGAGGAGAACACCAGTAAAAATTTGACCGACAAGCTCACCTAAGGCCCAAGCATATCCGGCGGGAATAGCATTCATACTCATTCGGTAAATATCGTAAAAATTCATTTCTGCTAAGGCTCCCATATTAGTGGTATGGATTCCAAACCAACTGGAGCCAATGGCGGTATAAGCAAGTTTAATAAAATTGAAGAAATGGCTCACAAGTGGTATACCCGATGGGTTTAAGGCATCATTGATATCAAAAACGAAAAGGTCTTGACCAAGATCAGTGCCTTTGGCGCTGAAGAAGAGGGTGAGGACTAACATATAGACTAGTTTACTAAGATCGATTAAAAGGCCGGCGATGGCATAAGAGAAGGTAACTAAAATAAGGCTAGTGATAATACCAGGGATGCTGTTTTGAACGTTGATGACGGTTTGAGGATTAATTTTTACCCTCAACATAATCATAATGCCGATGATAATAAAGAAAATTGAGATGAGAAGATAAACGACATTACGAAGAACTTTCCACATAGGAAGAATGGGTTGGAGAGAATCAAAGCCAGTAGAAGCATAAGCAGGTTTGCCTAGAAAACTATCTTTAACTTGAGCGACATACTCAACTCCGGAGACGGGTTGGTGGTAAAGTGAAGCAACTAAATTGGTGGCGGTACCTAAAACACCACCAGGAATATAGGCTTTAGTATTGAGAGAACCATCTTCGTTGATGCGGATACCACCAGTGGTGGCACCTAATAAGATGAGAATTTGATCGGTCATACCGTTTTGATTCCAGGTACCTAAATCTGGATCGGGGTCGGCAATAGCATCTTGGGTAGCTTTTATTTCTTTACCAAGTTGGAGTGCAGCAGGATCGGGGGTGGGAGTAACAGTTTGAGCAAGAATGGATTTGAGAGTAAAAAAGGTGGTTAAAACAACCAAAAAAATGACAATAGTTTTGGCGAAGGTGAGATTTTTGGGGAGAAGCTTGGTATCACGGCGATTGAGATGGTGAAGTATTTGCTTAATAGTCATAAATTGTCTTTTTTATTTTAACAAAAATTGACAAGTAAATCAGTAAATTACTTACAAAAAGCAGTTGATGATTTACCGGTAGCAACTAGGGCTTTTTGTTCATAAGTAATACCATTAACAGAAGGAATAGTGTGATTTTTGTAAGTAACGGTTTTGGATGGACCACAAAAAGTGCGGGCATATTCGGTTGAGAAAGCTGTATCACTATTGTCGTCGACAAGAATTTGACCGGCAGTGGCAGCAACGGCTTTGGCTAAAAATGGTTTACTACCAACATTAGTACAACGGAAAACCTGACAATTGGTGGTGTTACAAATGGAATTTTGTAAACCTTTGGTGCGGACAAAGGCGTAAGTGCGGGCGGCGACAACTTGGGCTTTGAGAGCTTCGAAGCCTTTTTTACCCCAAGAATCGGGCATTTCTCCTAATGCAGTAAGATAAGTTTCAAATTTTAGAGAAAGTGTTTGACCAGCAGGACACTTGGAATCACCTTTGTCTATGCGGACTTTGATATAACTGTTGGTATCAATGGTTTTTAGTTTGACACCGCCGTAATAGAAAGAAAGAATTTCTTGGTAGTTTTTGCCGGACAAAGCTAAACCGTAAGCGCCATATTGAGACATACCGCGGCAATGACTGAGTTTGGCATTACAGGTGCCAGTGCTAGTACCAGAACCATCGATGGGGGTATTTTCATCACGTTCTGGGGGGTCGTCTTCCCAAGAATCCGGATGGAGCCAATAAGCAAGATCGTCGCGCATATCTTCGCGATTGGTACTAAAATCGGAGGATTTTTGATAAGAATTGGGCATAAAACTTCTAAGCATGGTTTCTTCTTGTTTGTCGGTGTCCTTAACAATGACTTCAGTGTTTTTGGGATCGGTATTGTCTTTAGGAATATCGTCACCTTGGGCAGAAGCGGGGATAATCATACGAATAGAACTATTTAATTGGGTACTGGTGGCAGGGGCAGCATCGGCTTTGTCTTGATAATTCCCTTGGGGAACACTGGGGCTTTGATTGCGGACAGTATCATAACAATCATAAAGATAATTTTCTGCACGGCTATCTCGACCACCCCCGGCACCACGAGTATAGCCACCTTCATCATCAGTTAAACTATTTTCGTCTTCGCCGGCTTCACCAACAGTGTCACTGGTTTGATTGCTGTTGTCGGTTGAGGAAGTGTCGGCGGCAGAACCAAGATCAGTTTTGTATTGAGCCATAAGATTATCGTCGTAATCGAGTAATTTTCCGTTAGTGTCGTAGAGAATTTTTTCTTTTTGAGTATAGAAATAATAAACCATTTGGGTAAGTTTGATAGAATTACAACCGTCAGGACGATAACTTCTATCCTCGTAATTGTTTTGTTTGTGAATTAATTGATTTAAGTAAATACCACGACGGATTCGTTGATCTTTGGAAGTAACAGATCGAGTGGTGATATCAAAATCGGGATTGTTGTAATCGTAATTTTCTAAAGGATCTTTGATGGCGTAATCTTTGGAAATATATTCATTGGTGCCTTGAACAACACCAAAAATGGAAAGAATGGCATTCCATAGGGCGACCCAAGGGTTGGTTTCGGTGGCTTGAGTGTCGGTATTTTCGACAGCGTAACTAATATGAGGTAAAGAAGTAAACAAGAGAGCAGAAAAAGAGAGGAGAAAGGCAAGTTTTTTGAGCATTAGCTGCCGATCCTAAACTGAGTAACATTGACGCCGGTAAAATTCTGAATGAGAAGGAGAATTAACCAAGCAAGAATGACGCCAAGAACACTAAAAAAAGATAAGGTAAGAGTGGAAGTGGCGGAGGCCATTTTTTTGGGATCACCACCGGAAGTGAGATATTTGAAACCACCGACAATGAACATGGCAAAGAAGGCTAATCCAGCCAAACCCATAACTACTTTGAGAATATTGGCAAAAAGACATTCGAAACCCTGGATAGTAGCCACATCATCATTAGCAACACAGGTACCGGACCAATTGCTGGTACTGGTGTTGGAAGCGGAGCCGCCACCACCGGCCCCACGCGCAATGCCGCCGGCACCAGTAAAACCTTGGGCGTAAAGGGTGCTTGGAGTGAAAGCTAAAGCTAGAAAGGAAATTAGAAGAAGGGTCTTTTTGAGAACAGTATTCATATTTGATATTTTACTATAAAAATGGGGTAATAAACAAAAACCCTCTCGGGCGAGAGGGTTTAAATGTTTTTAATTTAAAATTATTGAAAACTTTGAATATCAAGATTGAAAATATCGATACCAAAGACAGTACCAATAAGTTTCATAATAGCCCAAGCAGCGAAGACGATAGCTAAACCAATGAGAGCGTTAGTAATTTGAGCTCGAGCAGCACCAACTTTTTTCTCGTCACCACCAGAAGTAACCCATTTGAGACCACCAACGACTAAAATGAAAAAGAAGACTAAAGCAACAACAACGAGAACTAAATTGATAGCACCGGAAATAATGCTGCCAACTGTAAGATTTTCCAAAGCTTTAAAATCATCACCTTTGGAGGTGATTTTAATGGTTTCCTGAGCGTAGACAGGAGCGGCAAGAGCGGCGAATTTAATGTTTTCCTTGATTTTGTTAAACATATTTTTGATTAAAAATGATTAATAATTAATAATATCAATTTGGAGTTTATTTTGAAAGCGAAGGCCAGGTGAGAGTAAGAGTTTCAAGACCTGGGATGCCGAAAATAATACCGGCAAATTTGAGGATAGCAAAAACAGCAAAGACGATGATAAGACCAACAAAGGAATAGAGGATGGATTTTTGGGCTTCTTCGTATTTTTTGGGATCGCCGTTGGAAGAAATCATATGATAAGCCGACATAATAATGTGCCAAATAAAATAAATAATACCAACAATGAAAAAAATACTGATAATGGCTTGGATAACACTGTTGACGTAACCGGCTGGGTTTTGAGAAATAGAATTGGAATTTTTTATGACAGGGTTGGTAATTTGAGCAAAGGCTGGTTTAATCAGGTTTATTTTCATAATTTTATCGGTTATTAAAAAACGTCCCAAGATTCAAAATATTATTAAGACCGAGCATACTACTAATGAAAGCGGTAAGACCGAAAGCGACAACGACTATAGTTAAGCCTAAGATACCATCAGTGATTTTTTTTCTGGAGGTTTCAATTTTTTTCTCGTCACCTTGAGCAGAGAGGAAACCATAACCAGCAAAAATAATTTGGAAGACAAAGAAAATAGCAGCAACAATGGTAATAAAACCGATAATACCAGAAATAATGTCTTCGAGCTGAGAAACAGATCCGGCTTGACTGGTTGGCTGGAAACCAATACCGGTGATTTTTTGGGCAATAAGATGGTTAGTTGTAGTTGTTTGGGCCATAGATGGTGGGGTTGAGGAAATCAATATTTAAGAAAAGACCGACAACGGAAGTGATAATGAAAGCACTGGCAACAATGATGATACCAATGAGACTTTGCCAGATTTTGGCCCAGGCAGCTTCGGTTTTTTTGGGATCACCATTGGCAGAAATGTAAGCATAACCAGCCAGAATGATCTGAACTAAAAAGAAGATACCGGCGATATATCCAGCCATTTTTAAAATATCACTAATGAGAATGAAGATACCTTCGCCGCCTTCAGTATTGAAATATGAATTATCAACTGGTGATTCGATGTTTCCAAATATTCCTGGCATTGTTATAAATCTGGATTGAGAATGTTTAAACCGGTAATTGTTTGAATTATTTGAATAATCAGGTAGGAAAATATAATAACAGCAAAACCTACCAGGGAAGCGGTGATAGTTTTTTTACCTTGGTCAGCTTTTTTACTATCGCCACTGCCTGCACTAATTATAAAAGTAATACCGCCAAAAATCAAAAGAGCAAGAAGGATGATACCGGCAACAGTGATAGAGTTTCTGATAATAATATTGATGAGTTGAGAAAAATTGGAATAAGAGTTGACACTGCGACTGTTATTTAACTGAGTTGCTTGACCTAAATCGACCTGGGCTAAAAGATAACGGTTCATTGAGGGAATTATACCTTAGAAAGGAAGAAAAAAGAATGTTTTACTAGGTGGATGAAATTGAAGTTAATAGTGCTATAATACGGCACAAAATTAGTCTGTCAGCTGGTCAGTTTGTCAGCCTGTCAGAAAGAATACAATTATTTTTATATAATGAAGATATGAAAAAACTAACCCCCTGGTTTTTGATTTTTGGTTTGATGTATTTGGCATTGGGAAATACAAAAGTAGAAGCAAAAATAGTAACCCCAGTAGTGACAGGAGCAGTAGAGGCAACACCAACAGCAATAGTAATCCCGACAGTAGCACCAGTGGTTAATATTACTGAAGCTAAGGGTAAAGAAATTGAATATAAAGTAGAAAAATGGAATGGTTTTAATGTTTTGAGAGTAGCCACCGGTTGGGCGGTAAATAAGGGTGTGTCGACTAATACACTGGTATTGTTGCTGTTATTGCCATTGGTGGCAACATTGGTGTCGTTTTTGCATTATGTGGTAGGTTTGTCGGGTTATGGAATTTTTATGCCAACAATGATTGCGGTGGCTTTTTTGGCAACCGGGGTGTTTGGAGGGTTGTTACTTTTTGCTTTGATATTAATAGTATCGTTGTTAAGTAATTTACTTTTAAGAAAATTAAAATTGCATTTTTGGCCAGCCAGAGCAATTGGACTATTATTGATTTCAATTGGGACATTTTTGTTGATGGTATTGTCATCTTTTGTCAGTTGGATTGATATTAGTCAGATTTCAATTTTTCCAATTTTGTTTATGATTTTACTAGCAGAAGAATTTACCCGAACCCAGTTGGCTAAGAGTGAGAAAGAGGCTAAACGTTTGATGATAGGGACAATTGTATTGGCAGTGGTGGGAGCGGTGACAATGAATTTTATTTGGATCCAAAATGTAGCTTTGAATTATCCTGACTTATTGGTGGTATTGGTGTTAGTGATTAATTTATTGGTAGGAAATTACACTGGAATTAGGTGGATGGAAATAAGTCGATTTAAAAAAGGAATGAGAGAGAAATCAGATCGTAGATAGTAGGTCATTGACCGTAGATTAAAAACAAAACAATAAAAAGATGTTTAATTTAAGAAAATACCGTAAGTTTTTAACAAAAAATGAACGGAATAAAGTCTATTTGAGAAAAAATACGGCCGCCGGTAAAGCAATTGCCGACAGTAAATTTAAGACAAAAAGATTATTATCGAAGCGCGGAGTGTCGGTACCGGAATTATTAGCCAGATTTAAGAATGAAACTGATTTAAATAATTTCAGATGGGAGAATTTGGAAGGAAATTTTGTAGTTAAACCAGAATCGGGTTATGGTGGTGAGGGAATTTTAATTATTCGAAAGAGAGGAAAATGGGCAGGAGAATGGCAAAAAATGAACGGAGATGTAGTGACAACTCAGGATATAAAATTGCATTGTCAAGAAATTTTGGCAGGGCGATATAGTTTGCACGCGATGCCGGATACGGTATTGGTAGAAGAACGAATTAAAATCCATCCATTATTTTTGTCGTTAACTAAATCAGGAACGCCGGATATACGGGTGATTGTGTATAACAAAGTGCCGGTGATGGCGATGTTTAGAATTCCAACTGAAAAATCGGGAGGAAAAGCTAATTTACACCAGGGAGCTTTGGGTTTGGGAATTGATTTGGCAACTGGAATTACGACTTTTGGGGTAGAAGGTGGGGATACTACTATATATAGGATTTATGATTTTAATAAAAAGAAAAACAGAAAAGTTAATGGAATTAAGATTCCATTTTGGAGAGAAATATTGGAAACGGCGATAAAATGCCAAGAAGCAATTCCAAGTTTGGGATTTATGGGGGTGGATGTGGTGTTGGATAAAGATAAGGGTCCGGAAGTATTGGAAGTGAATGCTAGACCGGGTTTGTCAATTCAATTGTGTAATAAAGCCGGTTTAAGAGCCAGACTGGAAAAAGTGGATGAAATTGAAGTACGAAACGTAGATCATGCAATTACATTGGCAAAATATTTATTTGGAGAGAAATTTTTTGAAAAAATTGAAGAGAAAGAAAAAAGAAAATTAATTGAATCAGTAGAAACAATTAGAATTAAGATTCCAAAGGGGATAAAACCGGATAATTTTAAAATTTTGAAAAAAGGTAAACATAGAATGGTGGAAGTGGAAGCTAAAATTGATACCGGAGCTTTGAGAAGCTCAATTGATGAAGGATTAGCTAAGGAATTGGGGTTGTCGGCCGAAGATAGAGTGCTTTATTATCGACATTACAGATCAGCTTTAGGTAAAGGTCACGAAAGACCGGTAATTGGTTTGACTTTTTGGTTGAATGGCAGGAAAATTGCGACAACAGTAAACGTGGCCGATAGAACTGGGTTGAAAACCAGATTTTTGATTGGTCGACTAGATCTAGAAGGATTTTTAGTTAATATTAAAAAGGAGAAAAAATGAAAACCAAAATAGCAGTTTTTTATGGAGGAAAATTAAGTGAAAAAGTGGAATCTTTTGTTAAGGCTGGAGAAAAATTGGGAGTAGAAGTAGAGGCGATTTCTTACGATGAGATTTATATAGATTCGGAAGAAAAAACTGACGGGAAAATGCTGATTAAATTTAAATCAGGTAAAAAATTGGAAGATTACGGAGTAATTTATTTTAAATTTGTAAAACATTATCGAGAGGAAGCTTCTTTGATTATGGATTGTATTGATGATGAAGTGAGAGTGGTTGATTCAATCTTGAGGCGAGGGAGACCAAGTGATTTTTGTAAAATTCATCAAATGAAAGCGATGGCAGATGCGGGTTTGAATGTGCCAAGGTGGGTGATGGGAAGATTGAAATTTTTAAGATATGAGGCAATTAAAAAGTTTGAATATCCATTAATACTAAAAGGAAGCCAGGGAGATAGAAGGTCTCAAGTATTTAAGTTTTTTAATGATGCCAGTTGGGATAAGGGCTGGGAGGTATTTAGTGAAAGAGAAGTGAATGAAGGACAAAGATATATGCTTCAGGAATATATTGTGAATACCGAAGATTATCGGGTAATGGTGTTAGGAGATAGAGTTTTGGGGGTAATGAAAAGAGCAACTGGGGATAACCCACTTTTGAAAAATGTGTTTACCAAAACTGAATTGCCAGATTATGTATTGGAAAAAGCGGTAGCGGCGGCAAAAGCTTGTGAAATTGAAGTAGCCGGAGTAGATGTGGTGTTTAAAGAAGGAGTAAAAGAACCATATTTTTGGGAAGTGAACCGGGCGCCAAATTATACGAGATTTGAAGAAGTAACTGGAATTAATGTAGCTGAAGAGATAGTAAAGTTTTTGGTGAGCTTATTAAAATAAGTAGCCATTTATGGTTATTTAAATTTATTAAAGTTGTTGGTACAATAGGTTTACTTTTTGGGTGATTAGCTCAGTTGGTTAGAGCACCGTCCTGATAAGACGGGGGTCGGAGATTCGAGTTCTCCATCACCCACTAGATAGATTTTGAGAGTAGGAGTTGGTGGAATGGTAAAATTAATAAGTGGATAAAGAGAATAATAAAAATAGTTGGTTGAAAATAATCGGACTGATTGGGGCGGTGGTGTTGATTGTTTTTGGGAATGTAAATAA
>JAHBAQ020000032.1 GCA_018500045.2 Candidatus Shapirobacteria bacterium
CAATAGTAGCGGTAAAAAAATAGTTATTTTTCTTTGACAAAAACTTGGCAGTGCCAAATTTCGGGAATTGATTTTGTTTGAAGACTGTTTTCTAACCAAAAATATTTTTTACCAGGAAAAGCTTTGGCAATTTCTGATTCAATAACTTCTGGAAGTAACTCACCAACCCGGCTCCAAAGACAAAAGTGTTTAACTTCGGGAAGATTTTTGAGGAGTTTGAGATAAGGAAAATTATTTTGGAGAATTTTGTAGTCATTATTGCCAATTAGTTGCTTGATTATTTCTAAACGAATATCGCGAGGAACCAGTTTGGTGTAGAGATCGTAAAAAGCTAAATCTTCGGGAAAACGGGCAGTTTGGGGAGTTGAATGGCGAATTTTTGGTTTTAATTCAACCAATTCTTCCCAGGTTTGAGGTGGATCGAAAGCGTTTAAAGGTTCTATCATTTTAGTTGTTTGCCAAAAGCGACACACTCCTGAGTAATGTCGACTAGAGCAAAACCAGAAAATTCTAAAGCGCGCTTAATAGTATTATTTAGTTTGGGAATATCTTTAACATCAACCGATTCAACAAAAATTTCTTGATTGACGGTTTTAAGTAATTCGACTGGATGAATAGGTTCATTAATATTCCCTGTAGGAGTAGATTTGGTATGAGCCCCTTTGGGCGTGGTCGGACTGGTTTGACCAGTGGTTAAACTGTAAAGAAAATTATTGGAAACAAAAACTTTAATATTAATATTAGCCCGAGCGGCGGCAACCAAGTGATTTAAACCTTCACCGTAAATACCACCATCACCACCGATAACACAGACAGTAAGATTTGGATTAACAATTTTCTCACCCATAGCCATAGCAATAGAACGGCCGTGTAAAGTGTGAGCTCCATAGGTTTTGAAGAAATCGGCCATATTACCAGCACAACCAATGTCATAATTCATAATCAAATTATCAACGTTAATTTTGAGATCAGCAAAATTCTTTTGAAGAGCAGCGTAAACTAAGTAATTTTGACAACCAGGACACCAAGTAGGAGTGATATTTGATCGAAAGTTATTAGTCATAATTATTTAAGAAGTTTAATAATTTCTTCTGGAAAGAAAGGGCGACCATCATTTCTGAGATGGATTTTGGTGGGATTAAAATCAAATTGAGATTTTAATAAAGTGACTAACTGACCAGTACCGTTATTTTCAATAACAACAGTGTTAGAAAAGCCATTGATAATATTTTTAATATCCGGATTAATCGGCCAAAGAGTTTTTATTTGAAGGAAAGCAAAATCGTCTTTGTTAGGAAGGTCTTTGAGAGCTTCAAGAATTGGACCCTTGGTAGAACCCCAAGAAATAATTAAAGTTTTAGCGGTATTATTTCCAAATAAATTAGCTTTGGGAGCTAATTTGATAGCCAATTTATTTTTGGCCATACGTTTATCAAACATTTTTTGAGAAACTTGAGCATCTTCGGTAGAGAAACCAAGTTCATCGTGTTCGTAACTATTGGCTAAGAATTGACCATTGGGAGTGCCTGGAATAGTGAGAGGAGAAATACCATTAGGAGTAAATTTATAGCGAGCGTAATTTTGCGATGGTTTAGTTTCAATATCACCAGTTTCAATTTTTACCTTAATTTTGGATAAATTATTAGTACTAGCAGATGATTCGCCTAAAAATTTATCACTGACAACAATGATTGGGGTTTGAAGTTTGGCGGCTAAATTGAGTGATTGATAACCCATTTCAAAAGATTCGTCGATATCACCAGGGGCCATAACAACTTTGGGAAATTCACCATGACCGGAGTAAATAGCATGCATTAGATCGCCCTGAGCGGTCCAAGTAGGTAAACCAGTGGCTGGACCAGGCCGAGAAACCAAATAATAAACCAAACCAATTTCAGCAACACCACAATAACTGACAGCTTCGTTCATAAGGGCAAAGCCACCACCAGAAGTACCGACAGCAGCACGAGCGCCAGCAAAAGCGGCCCCAGCACCCATATTGGCAACGCCAACTTCGTCTTCGGCATGAATAACTTTTATATTTGGAAAGGCTTCTTGTTTGGCAGCTAAAAAGTGTAAAGCACCGGTGGCTGGAGTCATAGGATAAGCAGCGTAAAAGTTACCACCACCAGCCAAGAATCCCCAACCATAACTTTCGTTACCTTCGTAAAGTTGTTGGTCGGTTTTAGGGTTAATTTTAGTTTTTAAATCAAGTTTACATTTAGGAAAATTGGTTTGAGCGTAGTCATAACCGGCTTGGATGGCTCGAGAGTTAAGATCGCTGAATTTTTGATAAAAACCACAGACAATTTCTTTGGTGAGATTAAGATCAAAACCCAAAAGATAAACCGCTACACCTAAACTAATAGTATTAACAACCAAAGGACTACCAATTTCATTAGCTAAAGTTTTGAGAGGAAGATTGTAAAAAATACCTTTTTCCATTCGACCTGACTCAGGATTTTCTTCGTCGGAAAAAATTAGAGTTTTACTATTGAATTCTGATTGGTGTTGTTGCCAATGACCAGGGTTGATGGCAAAAAAAGCGTTGATCTGATAATGAGGAGCAAAAACTTTATCGAGAGAAAAACTAATTTGATAAGTATTGTGACCACCACGAACCAATGAAGGGTATTCGCTATAATCGGCTAAATTGAAACCGTGAGCGATGAGAATTTTGGAAAAAAGTTGACCAATAGATTTAATACCTAAACCTGCCGGACCAGCTATTTTGAAAGTGTAAACTTTATTAGCCATAGGGTTATTTTACACGATTTTGGGTTAGATAAGATATTGTAATTTTTATAATTGAGGAGTTGTTTAGAGACATAGTTTAAGATATAAATTTGGTATGGGAAATATATTGGCTAAGTTGGGAAAAAAAATAAAAAAGATTGGACCAGGTTTTATAACTGGGGCAGCTGATGATGATCCATCGGGAATTGCGACGTATTCTATTGCTGGGGCTCAATATGGCTACAAATTGAACTGGCTAACATTATTTTTGTTGCCAGCAATGGTAGTAATTCAGGAAATGTGTGGCAGAATCGGAATGGCCTCAGGGAAAGGTTTGGCAGGAACAATCAGAAGATATCATTCGAAAAGATTGTTGTTTTTGGCAGTATCTTTGTTAACGGTAGCCAATATAATAAATATTGGGGCAGATCTGGGGATTATGGCAGCATCGATACAGATGATTTTGGGATTTAATTTTTATTATTGGCTGGGAATAGTGGGGATATTGATTATATTGATGGAAGTATTTGTTCCATATAAGAGATATTCGGGTATTTTAAAATGGTTAGGTTTAAGTTTGAGTGTTTATATTATTACGGCTTTTATGGTGAAACAGGATTGGGGAGCAATTGCTTTTGATTTGTTTATTCCAAAAATTGAATTGAATGAAGGATATATTATGACGATGATTGGGTTTTTGGGGACAACAATTTCGCCATATTTATTTTTTTGGCAAGCTTCGGAAGAAATTGAAGAAGAGATAATAGAAAATAAAATAGTAGATTTTGGTCATAAACCAGAAGTAAAACCATTGGATATCAAAAAAATGGGGATGGATACAAAGATAGGAATGATATTTTCGAACTTAATGACTTTTTTTATTATCATTACGGCTGCAGCCACATTACATATAAATGGGATAACCAATATAGAGACACCTCAGCAAGCAGCTTTAGCCCTAAGACCGTTGGCAGGAGATTTTGCTTACATTTTATTTGCAGTAGGAATTATTGGTATTGGTTTACAATCGATACCGGTTTTGGCCGGATCGGTGGGATATGCAGTTTCAGAGGCGTTTAAATTTAATGAAGGTTTGTCGAAAAAATTTGATAAAGCTAAGTTTTTTTATGCAGTGATTGCAATAGCAACTTTAGTAGGTGTGGCAATAAATATTTTGCAAATAAATATTATGCAAGCGTTGTATTATGCGGCAGTTGTTAATGGGGTGGCGGCAGTACCATTGATTGCCATAATTATAAAATTGGCTGATGACGAAAGAATTGTAGGTAAGTTTAAAACTAAAAAACGAAGTAAAGTAATTGCCTGGATTGTGTTTGGGTTTATGCTGATATCGGTGTTGATAATGTTGACTCAGTTTTTTATGTGAATTGGCTTTAAATTTGCTTTTGTAAAAGTCTATGGTAGACTACAACCTGATTTAAGCAATTAAGAAATTGATAATAAGCTGCCCAAGCATAAATTGCTGTTTAAATTAATATTTTTGGGCATTGTTAGTCTTGAGGTTACGGCCAAAAGACATTGCTGCTCAAAATATTATGTACAACAATAGAAATGCGTCATTCGGACGTAGAAATAGAAACAATAATGGTAATTCCACCGGAGAATTTAGACATTTTGGCGCTGCTAGACCAAGTTTTGGCGGACAAAGACGTCGTTTTGGATCACACAAAAAGAAAAGTTTCGGCAGTGATATTAACCCAGCTTTGTTTATTAAAAAGGCTTGTCCGGTAGTTAAAATTGAAGAGGTTGAAGTAAAACATAAATTTAACGAATTTGGTTTTGGTCAAATTTTACAAAGAAACATTGATAATAAGGGTTATGTAAAACCAACTCAAATTCAAGACGAAGCCATACCAGCAATTTTGAAGGGAAACGATGTCTTGGGAATTGCTAATACGGGAACTGGGAAAACAGCCGCCTTTGCTTTGCCTTTGATTGAAATGATCACCAGAGATCCACAAAAAAGAATTTTGATTATGGCACCAACCAGAGAATTGGCTCAACAAATTAAACAAGAAATCCGATCTTTTACTTTTGACTTGAAAGTTTATATTGCTTTGGCAATTGGTGGAGCTTATATGCGAGAACAAGTAATGGAAATTAAAAGAGATCCTCACATAATTATTGGAACTCCAGGAAGAATTAAAGACTTGGCTGACAGAAGAGTGATTAACTTTTTTAAATTTGACACTTTAGTCTTGGATGAAGTTGACCGAATGTTGGATATGGGTTTTATTAATGATATTCGAAATATCGTTGACCGAATTCCGACTCCAAGACAAACTTTATTTTTCTCGGCGACAATGGATAGAAAAATTGAAGCTTTGGTAGATACTTTCTTGGTTGAACCGGTAAAAATTTCAGTTAAAACTCAAGAATCATCTGACCACGTAGAACAAAATGTAGTGATGGTTAATCGAAATAATAAAGAAGAGATGTTGATTAATTTATTGAGAAAATCTGACTTTAAAAAGGTGTTAGTTTTTGGTGGAACAAAAATGATTGTGGAAAAAATTTGTAATGACTTGATGGATAACGGTTTTAAGGCTGGGTCACTTCATGGAGATAAACCACAACACAAAAGACAAACTACTTTAAGAATGTTTAAAGAAAATCAAATCAATATTTTGGTGGCAACCGATGTGGCAGCCAGAGGTTTGGATGTAAAAGATATTACTCACGTAATTAATTACGATAAACCACAAAATTATGAGGATTACATTCACCGAATTGGCCGAACCGGACGAGGTGATGCGATGGGAATGGCGTTGACGTTTGTGGAAACAAGATATTAAAACCTACCCTTTCTACCCTCTCCGGGGTACATATAAAATCAGAACAATTTACTGGGATGATTTGACGTTGGATTTTTTAAGCCAACCACCTGAACCATTGCCTAAAGAAACTTGATACCAATCGCCTTGATCACTGATAACATTGAATTTTTCGTTTTCTTGGGCAGTATAAACAATATCTGAATCAAGATTCGGAGTTCGATATATAGGATAACCAGATGGTTTATCAATAATTAAAGGTGAATTGTTGGTTTCGTCTTTTGAAGGTTCTGGGGTAATTTCAGTACTTTCTCCTTGAACTAAACCGAGATCTCCCGGCTTGGCCATATCTGAAATACGTTTTTGATGGTAGCTATTAATGAGCAGATAGGAAACCTGTCTCTTATACACATCT
>JAHBAQ020000058.1 GCA_018500045.2 Candidatus Shapirobacteria bacterium
AGATGTGTATAAGAGACAGCTATTATTCTTAGTGGTAAAAAATACTCTTATACCGTTGTTAAAAAATCAATTTCTTCTCTTCGGCTTCGGCTTCAAACCAAACATTCTTTTGTTGTTTCTTGTCCACGACTGACTCCTTCATTTATCATTACTCAATTTATCAAAAAAAATGCCGACTGGATTGTTTCTCACTCTCAAAAAATTCCTCTCAAAAAGCCTCTCAAAAATCTCAAATCACTTTCTATCCTTGGCCAAAATTATGAATTGATATTTATTAACACTAGCAGAGATTCGGTCGTAATTTATCCTGAATCTCAAAAAATTTACGCCAATATTTCCACCAACTCTCTTGGTCATATCAAAAAAATTCTTGAAACAAAACTACGTCCTTTCGCTCTTTCACTTATCAAAAGTGAGTTATCTTCCCTCAAAAAACAATACAACTTTGATTACCATAATGTCACTGTTCGCAACCAAAGTTCTCGTTATGGTTCCTGTTCTTCTCGGGGTAATTTAAATTTTAATTGGCAAATTATTTTTTTCCCTTATCCGCAATTTCGTCATATCTTACTTCACGAACTCACTCACTTAAAAATCAAAAATCACTCCAAAACTTTTTGGGATCAATTGGCCATTTATGATCCCGATTCCCAAAAACATAATCTCTGGCTCAAAAAAGAGGGGACTAAACTATTTCTGTTTTAGGTAATGATTACCTTCCTTACTTACCGGATAAATTCCACCCAAACAACCTCCGCAGAATCCATTCATCATAAAGACTTCCTCCAACTTTTTTGATTTTACAAAATTTCCATTGTTTGCCGCTTTAACAATATTTTCTGGTGTTATAAAAGTAATACTTCTCACCCCAATTGCTTTTGCAATTTCTATTGGATCACAATGTTTTTGAAAAGCGATTAATTCTTCCTTTGACCGAATACTTATCCCCAAGTGGCAACTATTAATTACCATTGGTAGTCCGGATATCCAATCAACCGATTTCGCCCCCAAATCCATTAAGGTTTGGACTATAACTTTTGAAGTAGACGATCTTACCACTGAATCATCAACACAGGCAATTCTTTTACCTTCATAAATTCTTCTATCAGGTACAAATGACAGTTTTTGCAATACCGTTGCTGGAATTGACTCCATATCCCTATCATTCATAAAAGTCCTAGTTGGTAATTTTAAGTAATACTGACTCGGTTTTTTAATAATTACATTATTAATTGGCACCCCCATCTCATTATGAAAACCTTCGGCAATTGGGATACCTGATTCTGGAATACCGATTATAAAATCAATTCTTTTGTTTTGTTTTCTAAATTGTCTAGCCAAATATTCTCCCGATCGTTGTCGGAACTCATAAATAGAACCCCATCTACCATTCCTATCACGGTACAGTGAATGAGGTGATCTGGTATAAGGAAATTCAAATATACATTCACTCCTTTTACTAAAACTACCACTTTTTATAGTTTTAGTTCCAGTTTCATCAATTTTTACAATTTCACCCGGTTTAATTTCTGTTACCGAACCTAAATCCGCTCCGATATTCACAAAAGAGGTTGTCTCTGAAGCTGCTGCCCATCCGTTGCTAATTTTACCGATTAACAATGGTCTAATCCCATATTCATCTCTGGCTAAATATAAAGTATCTTCAATTCCTATAATCACACAAAAAGCCCCCTTCATCTCTGAAATTACTTTTTTAATTTTTTCGTCCCAAGAATTACCCTCAGATTTCGCTAATAACTCGGTAAACACCCTAGAATCAGACATATTTGGATCCAGCTTCAAATTTTCTAAACCTACAAATTCTCCATTATGTGCCACTATTATTTTTGTTCCATCTTTGGTCAAAGCGATGCACGGCTGATTATTTTCAAAACAATAATTGCCATTAGTTCCATACCGACACTGAACTATTCCCCACTTATTTTCTGTCTGAAATTTCAAAGCCACTGGCCCGATAAAAATGTCCTTTATCAAACCATCATCCCGGTGTTCTACAAATTCACAACCAACCCCTCCAACCACCATTCCTGCCCCATTTTGTCCCCGATTTTGTACCCCTATACCGCCATACAATAACTCAGAAAATAATACTCTCGGTTTTTTGACCCACATTCCAAACAACCCGCACTTTTCGTGTAGCTCCAATTTTTCATCATCAATCACAAAACTACTGTCAACAAAATTTTTCAATTAATCTTATATTAACTCAAATTTGTAAATTTCATACAAAGAGAATTACTCTACATTCATCACTAAATTTCTATTTCAATTCCTACTGGACAATGGTCTGACCCTTCAACTTCTGGCATAATAAATGCCGATTTTACCTGATTTTTTATCTCTTTATCTACAAAAAAATAATCAATTCTCCAACCTACATTTCTTTCTTTTGCTCGGGTAAATTGATCCCACCAACTATAATTTCCACCATCCTGATTAAACATTCTAAATGTATCTACCCAACCATTTTCGATTAATCTATCTATCCAAGCCCTTTCAATCTCCAAAAATCCCGAAGTCTTTGAATTTTCTTTTGGTCTAGCCAAATCAATTTCTGTATGAGCTGTATTTATGTCACCACAAAAAATTACCTTTTCACCATTTCCTCTTAATTTATTAATGTAGTTTAAAAAATATTCATAAAAATCCATTTTATACTTCAATCTACCTTTATCTCGTTTTCCGTTAGGAAAATAAACATTTAATAAGGTAAATTCATCAAACTTAGTAATAATTACTCGGCCCTCACCATCCCAATCATTATCTTTATCACCCACAATTATTGTTTTTGGCTCATCCTTGCAAAAAGTTACTACCCCGCTGTAACCCGCTTTTTCCGCCGGATTCCAATAACTTTTATATTCAGTAGGGTAGTCTAATCCCATTTCAATCTGTTCTGGTTTGGCTTTAGCTTCTTGGAAACAATAGATATCCGCTCCAATATCTCGCATTTTCTGCCACAATCCTTTTCTTATTCCCGCCCTAATCCCCGCCACGTTCCAGGAAATGACTTTTATCTTCATAAACTATTTTAACAATAAAGATTTTGTTAATTTTTTTTGTTATAATCAAACACGTTCAAACCAGCGGGAGCCGGGCGGTTAGGCAACAGTCTGTAAAACTGTCTAAGGTAGGTTCAACTCCTACCCGCTGGACCAAACCCTGCCAAAGTTTGGTCTATGTCACATCCAGAATCCTTATTAACTTATAAAAACTGTCTTGCTTCTCAAAAAATAATCCTCACTAAAGACTCGCCTCGATTATCTCTAGTCGCCAGACACTCTCCTAGTTATAATATCGGCCTTTATGGACAAGTTGTTTCACCAGAAGAAATAGATCAAATAGAAATTAGAGAAAGTAAAGCCTATCGCCGTGAAGATCAAAAAACCCAGGTTATTTTCCTGCCAGAAAATCCACATATTCGTAATCGTAAAAGCCATACAGATGAAGTTTACGATATTAGTACTGTTTCTAGTGAAATTCTTGGTTTAAACACCAAATTATGTCAAGCAATTGCTCTTGGTCATGACATTGGTCACGGACCGGCAGGTCATCTTTTTGAAAAGATTGCCTTAGAAGAAGGAGTTGATTTTCGCCATGAAATTTTTAGTGCCATCACTGCTGTTTTTATCGAAAGGAACGGATCAGGAATTAGTTTAACCAGACCTACTGTTGAAGGTATTTTAAGTCATTCACAAAGCTCAGAAAAAACTTTTAATTTTGCCTTACAAAATGAATATAAAATTGTTAGATATAGCGATAAAATAGCGTATATTTTCGCTGACATTAATGACCTTGATAGATTAAATGCCTTCTCTAGAGAAGATATGAATTTTATCAATTCTCGTTTTCCTGGCGATCAACGATGTCGAGTCGGTAAATGTATTTCTGCTTTAGTTCAAGAAAGTGCTCAAAAAGGTTTTGTTAGCTTTGAAGAATCAGAAGTTGCTCAAGAATTCAAAGAAGTTCGATCAATGTTGTTTGGATATTATCAAAAATTTGACCATAAAGTTATTAGCGCCAGTCTCAAACTGGCCATTGACTGTATTTCTTCAATTAGAGGGTTAGAAAATTACGACCCAATTTTAATTACTGCCCTAATGACCGACAAAGAAGTCGATGAACTTACTAATAAAATGCGTCAATCCATCTTTGGTCGCATTAATCTGACCGACATTAAAGATTTTGGTATTACAGAGATTATTAATGGTGACTTTCTTCGTGGTAGAACATATAAAAGTTTAGAAAGCGATTTAGTCGATATCATCAATTCTTAACCGATTTGCTAAACTACCTTTGTGTACCTTAGTAAACTTCTTCTTCAAAATTTTCGTTCCTATCAAAACCAGCTTTTTGAATTTGACTCCAAATTTAATTTAATTCTTGGTCCTAACGGTTGCGGTAAGACCAATATTCTTGAAAGTATATTTTTCCTATCTTCAGGAAAAAGTTTCCGATCAAGTTCTCAGTCAAAACTTATTAACTGGAATACTTATTTTTCTTCAGTCAGGGCTAAATTAATTGACAACGACAAAGATGAAACTGAAATTGAAGTTCGCATTTCCAAAGACCCTAATCAACTGAAATCAACTGTCTCCCGAAAGTTTTTTATTCAAAAAGTCGAAAAAACCCGAAAAAAATACCTAGGTATTATCAAAAATGTTGTTTTTCAACCAGAAGACATTCGTTTAGTCACTGGTTCACCCAATCGTCGTCGGGAATTTTTGGATGAAATCTTTGCTCAAACTGAGTGGCGTTATACCTCTGCTCTATCACAATACAACAAAGCTCTCAAACATCGTAATGAACTTCTTGACCAAATTCGTAATCACACCGCTGCTCATACTGAACTTTTTTACTGGGATCAGGTTTTAGTTAAAAATTCCAAAATTATTCACGATTTTCGTACTCAATTTATTAAGTCAGTCAACGATTTTTTTATTACCCATCCAGACAATCAAATCAATACTATTAGTCTAAATTATCACCCATCAGTTTTAACCGAAGACAAACTCCAAAAGAATTTCTCTATTGATTTACAACGTGGTTACACCCAAATTGGCGTTCATCGGGATGATTTTAGTTTCGATAATAGCATTTTTCCTTCGGTTGATAAAAACTTAGCTTTCTGGGGTAGTCGGGGACAGCAACGTTTAGCCGTATTAGCCCTAAGATTAGGTCAAATAAATTTTCTTGAACAAAATTACCACGACAAACCAATTCTTCTTCTCGACGATATCTTTTCCGAACTCGACCCGGAACACCAACAATTAGTTAGTAAAGTCTGTCAAAATTATCAGACAATCTTTACTTCATCTGAACCAGAAAGCGTTAAAATCCTATCCCAAGCCAAAATAATCCAACTTTAACCTAATTTGCCTAGTGCAAAATTAAAAACCTTGTAATATAATAACCTCACTGTCTAATTCAGGCAGAAATTGATCTTTAAAATTTCAAGGCATTCATTTAGAGCCAAAGCTGCTAGTACCAGAAAGAATTTTCAAAAATTTTTTGATTGATATTTGATCAATCACTCTCGGATTTATCCGAGTGTTAGTACTAAGAGTTTGATCGTGGCTCAGGGTGAACGCTGGCGATGTGCCTAAGACATGCAAGTCGAGCGGGACTTGTTGTTTACACTAAGGATAAAATTATTCTTCAAAAAATAAATTATTCCTCGCCCTGTCAAGGGAGAGTTTGGGAGAGGGTTTGTCTTTTGTGTAAATAATAAGTTTAGCGGCGAACGGGTGAGTAATAAGTACAGACATGCCCCTTTGTAGGACATAGCCCACCGAAAGGTGGAGTAATTTCCTATAGTATCTTCGGATTAAAGACGCAAGTCGCGAAGGGAGTGGTGTACTCGCTACCAGCTTGTTGGTGAGGTAATGGCTCACCAAGGCTATGACGGCTACCGGCTCTTAGCGGAGAGTCCGGCACAATGGGACTGAGACACGGCCCATACTTCTACGGAAGGCAGCAGTTAGGAATTTTGCGCAATGGACGAAAGTCTGACGCAGCGACATCGCGTGTAGGATGAAGGCCCTCGGGTCGTAAACTACTTTTTGGGAGCCATGAAGGCGCCCAGAATAAGGAACTACTAACTACGTGCCAGCAGTCGCGGTAATACGTAGGTTCCAAGCGTTACCCGGTTTTATTGGGCGTAAAGGGTCCGTAGGTGGTTTTCTAAGTTTTGTTTCAAAGTCCCTGACTTAATCAGGGGAAGGGGCAGGATACTGGAAGACTAGAGTCATATCGGGGTTACTGGAATTTGTGGTGTAGGGGTAAAATCCGTGGATACCACAAAGAACACCAAGCGCGAAGGCGGGTAACCAGGTATGTACTGACACTCAGGGACGAAAGCTAGGGTAGCCAATCAGATTAGAGACCTGAGTAGTCCTAGCCGTAAACATTGTCTGTTAATTTTCCCCTTTTTTAGGGGGAGATGCTAGCTAACGCGTTAAACAGACCGCCTGGGGAGTATAGCCGCAAGGCCGAAACTCAAACGAATTGGCGGGGAGGCGCACAACCAGTGGAGCATGTGGTTCAATTCGATACGAAGCGATGAACCTTACCTGGGTTTGAAATGTATCTGCAAGCTTTATGAAAGTAGAGCCGCCTTCGAGGGTGATACACAGCTGTTGCATGGCTGTCGTCAGCTCGTGACGTGAGTTGTTCTCTTAAGTGAGGTAACGAGCGCAACCCCTATCGTATGTTACTGTGTCATACGAGACTGCCCAGCATTATTTTGTTGGGAGGAAGGAGGGGACGACGTCAAGTCATCATGATGCTTATATCCAGGGCTACACACATCCTACAATGGGTTGTACAGAGGGTTGCAAGACCGCAAGGTGGAGCTAATCCCTAAAACATCCCTCAGTTGGGATTGCAGGCTGAAATTCGCCTGCATGAACCCGGAATTGGTAGTAATCGCAAATCAGCAGATTGCGGTGAATACGTTCTCGCCTCTTGCACACACTGCCCGTCAAATCAGCAAAGTTGAGGGTACCCGAAGGCTCTGATTCGTCAGGGACTAAGGTAAATTCAGCGATGAGGGTTAAGTCGTAACAAGGTATCCGTACTGGAAGGTGCGGATGGATCACCTCCTTTGAGGTTTTGTTCAGTCCATAAGACTGAACCATCTCAACCATTCAAAAGTCGCAAGAC
>JAHBAQ020000003.1 GCA_018500045.2 Candidatus Shapirobacteria bacterium
AGATGTGTATAAGAGACAGATTTATAACTAGCTGTGAAATTTCTAATTGCCTGTTAATTGGTGGAATATGTAGTTCTATATTTTTAAATCTTTCAAAAGATACGGCCTTTCTTCTCTTAACCGATCCTTTTCCTGAGCTTTTAAATAAAGCTATGAGTTGCTCAGACTTCAGCACTTGTAAAAGAAAAAGTGGATCTATAATCTTATTTGATTTGTTCTTGAGTTCGAAGACTTTGTACATTGGACTGATAATTCCGAATTCAAAATTATTCATAAATCCAACGGCTCCTTCATCTATGTGTATTGGTGAATATGCAAATTGCCCTTTTTTGACAACCTTATATTTACTCGTGTTTTTACTAAATACTTGTTTGTTAAAATATTTTTCTGACTCAACGAAACCATCATATTTAGTTATTGAAAGTACTGGAAACTTATTATTTTCCCCTGCTACTGTTTTTATTTCTTGAATTACATCTGATAGTAATATTGTTTTCCATCCGTTAGGAATATTTTTTATGTGTCCATTTTTCTGTTCATAATCACCCTGTACTAGTGAGTATTTATTGTCAATGATTGTTTTCGCATCAATTAGAATTCCATTATTATTAGTACTATTATTTTTGATTAGTTTTAATGCCTTAGGTAGATCATTTTCCTTAATAGGTGACCTTTTGTCATCTAGACTGTAACCATCATTAAAAATGCGATAGAAATAAACACAATCAGTTTTTTTAGTTTTATCAAAAAAGAGTATGGCGGTACTTGCGTCTGCGTATGGCAGAAATACTCCGACTGGTAGGCTTACCACAGCCCTTAAATTACATTCTTCAATCAATTTTCTTCTAAGATATATATGCGCTTTTGTATCACCAAATAATATTCCGTCTGGGATAATTACTCCAGATCTTCCTGTTGAGGATAGGTGGTCCATAATATATCTTAAAAAAAGAATTTCTGTCGAGCTAGTATTCATTTTGATATCTTCACTAATACTGTCTTTGTCTAAGGCTCCAGAAAATGGAGGATTAGCTAAAATCACATCCCATTTGGTTCTGTCACCTGCTGTATCGACAAGAGTATTTTGTCTTTTGATGTTTGGGTGTTCAAGTTTATGGAGATATAAATTCATAAGTCCAAATTTGAACATGTCAAAATCACTATCAAATCCTGTGAAAGTGTGTTTGTATACAAAATCACGTTCTTGAGGAGAGAGTAAATCCATTGGATACTTATCCATTTTTTTGAAATCTTCAGAAGTATATTTCTCTTCGAGATGTTTAAGTGCGGCGACTAAGAAACCTGCAGTCCCACAAGCTGGATCTAGTATTGTTTCACTTTTTTTCGGATCGATAATGTCGACAATAAATTTAATAATATGTCTTGGAGTTCTAAACGAGCCTAATGTGCCTGCTTGAGAGAGTTACTAAGGAGATATTCATACATATCTCCAAAAATATCTGTGTGTCCTAAAGTCGATTGTTTTTCTAAATCAGAAAACATTTTCTCAATTTCATGTACAAGTCTTCTTAATGTTGGTTTATCAAAAATCTTGACGTGTGCGTCTCGAAATAATAGTTTTATTGTCTGATCGCTAGTTAATTCTGGTAACTTTCTAAATACTTCTTCTAAAGAATTGAATAATTCGTCTGCATTAAGAATAAGCAAGTTGTCCCAGTGATATTTTTTTAGTTCACCATTAAAAATTCTTTCTGCTGAAGAATCTAAAATCATGGCATTATCGTCTTTTTTTGATAGTGATCGTAAGAAAACAAGATAATTAATTTGCTCGATGATTGTGGCATGACTGGCGACACCAGCACCCCAAAGAATATTCATTAAATTGTCTACTTGGTTTTTGAAATCACTTTGTGTCATAGGTTAAGGATACGGCTGTTTTTAACATCAAGCATCAAGTTGATTAAAGTTTCTTTACCAAAAGTATTAATCCATTCTTCTGGTGTAAATGTATTAAATGGAGTTTTTGTGAGGAAAGAAATATTTGGCGATTTTTTCAATTCGTTTCTTAATTCATTGTTTTTAATTGCTTCTTCGATAATCAATTTAACCATCATAACTTTTTGTTGTGATCCATTACCTTTTACTTCACCATATTTATCTAAAATACCATTTTTCCATTCATTAACTTGGTCATCATGACTTGGTAAATTCTTTTTGTTTAGTGCTGAAAGGAAAAAGTCTCGAATTGTGGCAATGACTTGGTGTGATTGAGATAAACTGTCTTCATTAAAATAAAATTCAGATTTATTTAATAACTCTGTGTTTATAAGTTCAATGAGTTCTTCTTGTTTATCATCGTTATTGATTAATTGTTCCACTTCTGGATGAGTTTCTACAAATTTAGCGACAGCCTTCCCCCATTCTCCTTGATACATTTCTCTATCAACTTTATCTCCGTTCGGTCCATAGATTATTTCATCACGACCGCCGACAAAATCAGCTCTTGTAATAGTAGGTTTTTCATAATTTTTTGGATGTTCATTTTCACTGAGATTTTGGGTCAGTGTTGGTTCTGGCTGTATCTGGTTAATGGTTTCTTTTGATAATGCATTTGCCGGCGGTTCCGTTACTTTTAATGGAGCCTCCCAATCATATTTTTCTTCAAAATATTCACATACCCCACAAAAATCAAATAAAACAAATTCTTTTTTATCTATTTCTTTACATAAACGTGTACCTCTACCTTTTATTTGTTGATATAGTGTTGGTTCGTAAACTGGGCGACATAAAACTACGTTTTGGACTTCTGGAGCATCAAAACCAGTGGTTAACATATCAACTGAAACGGCAATTCTTGGTAATTTATTGTCTATGTTTCTAAAATCTTTAGCTAATTCATGAGCATCTCGAACTTGACTAGTAATAGTTTGAGCAAAACGTCCATTAAATTCTGGCCTAAGATTGTTTAGTACTTTTTCTAAATTGAGAGCATGATTTTGGTTAACAGCAAAAATAATTGTTTTTCCGATATCGCCATCTGGAGTTTTTTGAGCATATTCTAAAAACTCTTTCATCATTAGTTCATTTCTTTTAGGAATGAAAACTTTCTTTTCGAGATCTGTAATTTTGTAGTTTTCGTTTTCATAATCACCTTCACCAACTAGACCTTGTTCACTTAAAGCTTGCTGAGTAATATCCGAAGTCATTTTGTGGAGTTTTCCTGGAACAAGGTATCCCTCTTTAACTCCATCTTGAATGGTATATCTGAAGGTTGCTTGTCCGCTTTCACAATCAAAATATTTATAAGTATCTTTTTGAATTCTTAATTCAACAGCACGTGGATCGTCAATATTTAATTTATTAATGTCTATATTTTTTAGGAAGTCTTTTGGAGTAGCGGTTAATCCAATTCTAGTAGCACCGACAAAATATTCCATTATTCCCCTAGCTTCTGCAGAATAGATACTTCTGTGTGCTTCGTCGTGAATAATAAGATCGAAATAACCTGATGTAAACACATCACGACCATGTGCAATTAGTGATTGAATAGTTGCAACAACAATGTTCGCTCCGGTTAAATTCTTTTTAGATCCACCCCAATATGTTGCAACAGCTGATAAATTTCCAAGTAGTTTTTCAAATGATCCTTTGGTTTGTCGAGCCAATTCAACTCGATCTACAACAAAAAGGATTATTTGTGCTTGGTTAGTTTTTAAAAATTTTGAGATTATCAAGGCTGACAAAACTGTTTTTCCTGTGCCAGTTGCCATTTCTAATAAAAATCCTCTTTTGTTGTTGTCGTATTCCTTTGCAATGGCATTAAAAGCTTCAATTTGATAAGGACGAAGTTTTATTTCAGAATTTATGTCACTAAAATAATCATCACTGACGGGTTTTTGTGAAAGCGGTTCGCTGTTTTTTAATTCTTTAGTTTGGCGTTTGCGGATTAAATCATCTTGAGAGAAAAATACTGGAACTGGGGTTGCATCTCCTTCTATATTAAAATCCCAAAAATAAATAATATGATCGTTGGCAAGAAAAATATAATCTATATTATTTTTATACTGGAGTTCGGCATAATCTAATGCTTGTTGTTTGGCAGAATATGGATCAATGTCTGGTGACTTGGCTTCAATTAATGCGATTGGTCTTCCAATTTTGTCTTTAAGAAGATAGTCGGCTCGCCCAGCCACACCGTGATCTTCAAAAATAACTTGATTAGAATCAGTTATATCCCAACCAGCTTCTTTTAACTTTTGATCGATTATTACCCTTGAATAAGCTTCATTTGCCATAGGCAATTTTAACATCAAACGGTAACTAAAGGGTAAAATATGGCTGTCTCTTATACACATCT
>JAHBAQ020000017.1 GCA_018500045.2 Candidatus Shapirobacteria bacterium
GTTGGTAATGATCAGTATTCTGAAACCTGGACGAATGGGGATTATGTTAGTGGTGTATTTTGTCCAAGTGATTGTAATCTTAGTACAGGGAAATGTAATAGTGCAACCAATCCTGATTGTGAAAAAGATAAGGGTGGTACTTGTGTAGCTTCTGGTGCTGGTATGACTGGTGGAGTTAAGTGTACTATTTCTTCATCTGTTTCTGGTACAACAGTTTTGAATTATAGTTGTGGTACGGCGGCTAAAGTGTGTTGTGTACCATCAACATCGAAGATTGACGGAAAGTGCACTACTTATGGAAATACTCTGACCAGGAAACCTGATGTGACTTGTGTTTCAGGAACAACTACTTGGATAGATAGTACTGGTTCAGACGGTGATTTGAATTGGCAGTGTCGTGGTTTGAATGGTGGTGATTATGCTGATTGTAGAGCTTTATATAATCCTTGTGTTGCTGGTGGGGGAAGTTGTAAAACTTCATGTGATAGTGGTGAATCGTTTTATAGTGCAGGGAATTCTTATTGTAGCCCGGGAAAGTGCTGTAAAAAAACTACTCCAACTCCTTCTGCATCACCGACAAAAGCTCCTGTTACTGATGGGGGCGGTAGGCCTCCAGAGGATGATGGTGGTAATACGCCTGAACCGATAGCTACTGCAGTTCCAACTTCAACTGTTGTTCCTACCGTGACGACGGCGCCGACAGCGACAGTTAGACCAACCATAACAACTGCACCAACGACAACTGTAGTGCCAACAATAGCTGGAGGGTCACCAAAAATTAGTTTTAAATTTAGTTTAAGAGGAATTAAACCTTCATATATAGGTAAAGATGGTAGGCCTTATGATTGTTTTGATAAATTAGGTGGATTATTAGTTGATGTAGTCAACTCTCCAACTAATACTTACCAAACTGGTATGACGACTAAATTTGAAGCGATTGGAGAGACCAATATTAACGGTGATCAGGTGTTTAAGGTGACAGCATTGGCCCTAGACGCTTCTAAGTTTGCTTCTGTGAATACTTATAATTATGTAAAAATTAAAGGACCGTTCCACGTTAAAAGAAGAATGTGTTTAGATGGACAGACAGCAAAGTTATCTGAAACTACCGTGTGCAATATTTCACTCAAGAGCGATACGGTATATGATTTTTCTGACTATACCTTGTTGGCTGGCGATATTGATGCCAATGGGATAGTTAATGCGGTTGATTATTCTATTGTTAAGTCAAATTTGAATGCCAGTGCAGACATATCTTGTGGTCGGAGAGGTGATTTGAATATGGACGGAGTGGTGAACTGGATAGACGGAAGCTTAATTAGTAAGGAAGCTTTGTCATCAAGAGATGACGAATAATGATTAATAGTTTATTATTAAAATTGAAATATGAATAAAGAAAAAATAATGAAAATTTTGATACCGTTATTGGCTGTGGTGGTGGTATTGGAGAGTGTGATTCTAATTCCGAAACTAACAGATAACAAATCATCAGATGGTTTGGCTGGTACGGAATCAGATGTTGGTACTGGTGATGTTGAAGAATCAAGACAGACAGTGGCTGATTTTGTTTTTGCGACTGATACTAAGGAAATGAAAGTAGGTAAATCATATAAAGTGATTTTGAATTTGGTTGGTCAGGAAAAGTTTGCTATTGATGGATTAGAGGCTTATATAAAGTATGATCCTAATTTAGTAGCTATTTCTGGTTTGAAAGCTGGTACTAAGTTGCCTAAAGAAACAGTTTTAGTTAATGATAGTACGTCTGGTGTTTTGAAATCGGTGTTTCTAGTTAGTTTAGAGAATAAAGCCGGTTTCCAGGTTGCAGCTAATAGTACAACTGAAGTAGTGTCGTTTACGATGACACCAAAATCCGAAGGAGTAGTTTCTTTTGATTTGATTTCTGGTGCTGAAGTAAAGAATACAAATTCTTTGTTGGTGGAGACGGGGACAAGTGATGAACTTCCTTTTGCCAGTAATAAATTAGATATTAATGTTACAAAATAGACATGAAAAAAACTGCCTGGTTAATTAATTCTGTTTTAATATTCTTAGTGCTGATGGCTTCTGGAGCTAAGGCAGTGTCTGCGTCACCGCACCTGTTTGTGAGCCCATCTAGTGGTAGTCATTCGGTGGATGATGATTTTAGTGTAACTTTAAGTGTTGATTCCGGATCGGAAGTCGTGGGTGGTGTTGATGCTATCGGTACATATGATTCTGCCAGATTAGAATTAACTTCAGCAAACAAGGCTTCTTCGATGGTTTTTGATAGTACTGATAGTGGTGGAGCTTGTTCGATTGACACTGGAACTGCGGGTAAGTTTAGTATTACTTGTTATTCAAATGATGCTTTGACAGATAAAGCGGTTAATGGTCAATTGGTGGTGTTGAATTTTAGAGCTAAAGCAACTGGGACAGCAACTTTAGGTTTTACATGTGCAAGTGGATCAACGACTGATTCAAATATAGTGAAGTCATCGAACTCAGCTGATGTAATTGTTTGCGGAGAGAATGTTGGTGGTTCTTATACAATAGATGACTCTGATGGTGGTTCTGATGATGAAGATGATGAGGAAACGACAACTACAACAACGAAGACATTACCTAAGTCAGGTAATGTAGGAATGACTTTGGGTTTATTGGCTTTTGGTGCTATTAGTGTTCTTTCGGCAGTGTTTTTGAAATTTCTATGAAGAAATTGAATATTAAAACTATTGTTATTTTTGTAGTTTTGGCGGTGGTGATGGTTTTGTTGGTAGTAGGAGTGACACAAATTAGAACTTTTATGAGTGGTGCGGCTGGTGGTGTTGAACCGGCAGGAGTATCGGCGGTTCCGGGTAATGATGGTAAAACAGCTGTAATTACTTGGACTTCTGATAAAGAGTCTATTGGTAAGGTTGAGTATGGGGCGACAGCTGCTAGTTTGGTTTTAATGTCAGCAGAAACGGCGGAAACTACAAGTCATAATGTTTCGTTAACTTCGTTACGATCGGATACAACTTATTATTACAGAATAAGGGTAGGAGATGAAGTTTTTGATAATGGAGGGATCCCATATAGTTTTAAAACTAAGTCTGATGCGTCTGCAGTGGCTCCAGCAGCAGTTCCGACTGTTTCTACAACACCTGGTACTGCATCTACCGGGTCGGCAACAACTTGTGATTCAAAGACTGATTATAATAAAGACGGATCGATTAATTCTTTGGATTTAGCTGCATGTAAGAAGAGTGGAGGTAAAATTTCTCCTGGTTCGGCTACAGTAGTGACTCCGGTGGTGACTAAGTCAACAGCTAAGCCGGGGTCGGCTTCAACTCCGGTAGTTGACTGTACTAAAACCATTCCTGACTACAATAGTGATGGAATTATAAATGGCTTAGATAGAGTTAACTGTTTGAAAAGTCGGCGTTAGTGAGGTAGAATAGGCAATTGTTTAAATTTTAAGGGGGTGTTATTCCTTAATGCCAATTATAGTAGAAAAAAAGAAAGGCGAATCAAAAGATGATATTATCGGTAAATTCCGACGTTTGTGCTTGGAAGAAGATATTACCGAAGAAGTTCGAAAAAGAACTGCTTATGTAAAACCTTCAGAAGAGAGATATGCTAAAAAGAAAATAATTGTTTGGCGTGATAAATGCCGAAGAAGAGCTAAAAATTCTCGTAGACATAATGTTAAAAGATAAACTTAAACAGAAAAGTGTTGAAGCTTTAAAAGCCCACGATCAAAAACTCGTGGATGTTTTAAGGTTTTTAGTATCTTTGATTGATAAAAAGGAATTACAACTTCCGGCAGGGAAAATAACCGAGGCTGATGAAATTGCGGTTTTACGAAAGGAATTGAAAAATAAAGAAGAGTCGAGAGAGATGTTTGAAAAAGCCGGAAGGAGTGATCTAGTGGAACAGATGGATTATGAGATGGAAATAGTCAAAAGTTATTTGCCAGCAGAATTGAGTCAGGGTGATATTGAAAAAATTATTGATGAAGTAATAGCTGAGAAAGGAAATAATTTCGGTTTAATAATGAAGGAAGTAGTCTTAAAAACCGGAGGATCGGTTGATGGTGGAGTGATATCGGGAATAGTAAGAAAGAAAATGAGTTAGGGTAATACACCCATACTGATATATGGAAAATTTAATTTTGGTAAATCATAATAAGAATTGGGGTTTGAGCGAAGATTTAGTGGAAAGATTGTCACAGAAAGCATTAAAAGAAAAAGGTTTTGGTGGTGATGTAGAACTGAGTATTTATTTTGTGGGAAGAAAGAAGGCACGTGATTTGAATGTTAGTTATCGACAAAAAGATTATTATCCACAAGTGTTGGGTTTTCCAATGTCGACAAAAAAAGATGTTGATGGAAAAATAAGACTGGGAGATATTGTAATTTGCACTCAAAAATTGAAATATGAAGTGAAATTTCAAAATTCGACTTTAGAAAAAGTGCTTTATGAATGGTTGGTACATGGAGTAGAGAATTTGTTGATATAGATGATGATATTGTATATTAGCTTGGGCTTTGGTTTAATCTTTTGATGTCAGTTTTTCACTTAAAATACCGACCACAGAAGTTGTCTGACCTGGATTTGGCTGATGTGGCTGATAGATTAAGGAAATATTTATCAGTTAAAGAAATTCCACAATCGTTTTTATTTGCCGGACCTAAAGGGGCGGGAAAGACGTCAGCGGCCAGAATTTTAGCCAGACTAATTAATTGCGAAGATAAAATTGAAGGTGAAGCTTGTGGGGTTTGCGATAATTGTAAAGATATTTTGTCGGGAAGATCAATGGATATTATTGAAATGGATGCGGCGTCGAATAGGGGAATTGAAGACGTAAGAAGTCTAAAAGAGAAGGCATATTTGTCACCAACTAAGCTGAAGTACAAAGTGTTTATTATCGACGAAGTTCATATGTTAACTAAGGACGCGTTTAACGCTTTACTTAAGTTAATAGAAGAACCACCGAAACACACGATCTTTATATTATGTACTACTGATGCAGAAAAGATTCCAGATACGGTTTTGTCGAGATTAATAAGAGTTGATTTTAGAAAAGGTGGAAGAGAGGAATTAAAGAGATCTTTGGAAAAAATTATTACAGGTGAAGAGGTAAGAATTACCACAGAGGCAATTGATTTTATTTTAGATAAAAGTGACGGAAGTTTTAGAAATTTACAACGGAGTTTTAATGAGTTGGTGTTGTCTTTAGGGAAAGAGTTGTCCTTAAATCAAATTGAAGATTTTTATTCAAAAAGAAGTGGAAGTTATTCTGAAGAGGATTTTGAAAATGACTTGATCGGTAAAGAAATTAAAAAAATATTGGGAAAGTTGGAAAAAATGGCTGATGATGGAGTTGATTTTGTGGTTTTTCGAGAAAATCTCTTGGTATATTTTCAGAAAAAATTGTTGGCTTATTTTAATGTGGGAAATGAAAAAGTAAAAATGGATTTAAAAGCGTTGGAGAGTTGGATTAATTTGTTGATTAGAGCAGCCAAACAAGAAAAAGAGACAGAGATTGATCAGTTGCCGATGGAATTGGCGGTAATTGATTTTTTGGGTGATATTGAGGATAAAAATTGTAACCCGAAAGAAATTGAAAAACAAAAAGAAACTGAGGACTTAAAAAAAAATGATAAGCTTGATGGGGTGAAAGTGGTCACGATTGATGTGGCTGGATTAAATATTGATAAAGTAATGGAGTCTTGGGGGAATATTTTAATGACAGTTAAACCATTTAATCATTCGGTTGAGGCTTTTTTGAGAGCATCTAGACCAGTGGAATTGGATGGGCGGAAGTTGGTTTTGGAAGTTTTTTATCCGTTTCATAAGGATAGATTGGAGGAGGCGAGAAATAGAAAAATTGTAGAAGAGGGATTATTGAAGGTCTTAGGAGTAGAGTTGGCTTTTGAATGTGTTTTGGGTAAAAGTAAAAAAGAGCCTTTGATTATTCATAATGATACGCCAATGGAAAGTGTGAGTGAAAAATTGGCTGATGAAGAGAAGAAAGAGGATAAAAAAGATTTGTATGATGTGGCTAAGGATATTTTTGGATAAATGATAAAATTACTAATTAATAATTACTAATTAATAAAATTATGTTTGATAAAGCAAAAATGTTGGCTCAGGCTTATAAATTAAAAAAAGCAGTAGAAGCAGAAGTGGTCGAGGTAGAAGAAAATGGAATTAAAGTGACGGTAAGTGGTGATCAGAGAGTAAAATTTTTATCGGTAAACGGAATGGAAAATAAAGTTTTGGTGGAAGCAATTAATAAAGCGATGAAAAAATCACAAGAGACAGCAGCCAAGAGAATGAAAGATATGGGAGGATTGGAGGGTTTGTTTTAGTATGGCGGAGTTTCCAAAGTCGATTAAAAATTTGATTGATGCTTTTGAAAGATTGCCGGGTATTGGACCAAAGGGAGCAACCAGATTGGTGTTTTATTTATTGAATACACCAAAGGCTTATGTAAATGACTTATCTCAGGCTTTGGTAAAAATGAAAGAGGAAACTAAAATTTGTCAGAAATGTTTTTCGGTAAGTGAACAAAATATTTGTTCAATATGTAATAATGATCATCGTAACCATCGCCAAATTTGTGTAGTAGAACGAGCCATAGATGTGATGGCAATTGAAAATATAGGGGAGTTTAAAGGTGTTTATCATGTTTTGGGTGGGGTAATAAATCCATTGGATCATATTGGGCCAGACGATTTAAAAATAGATGAATTGGTGAATAGAGTAAGAACTATTTGTGAAGAAGAGTTAAAAAAAATGGGAGAGGAAAGTAATAATTGTTATATAGTGGAAGTGATTTTGGCGACAAACCCAACAATGGAAGGGGAGGCAACAGCATTACATATTAAAAAGAGACTAGAGGGTTTAAACATAAAAATATCAAGAATAGGTAGTGGTTTGCCGATTGGGGCAGATTTGGAATATGCCGATCAAGCGACACTTTGTCGGGCATTAGACGGAAGAAGGGATTTGTAATTTTTGATATATTGACCGGGAAATTTAAAAGTGTTTAACTTTCTTATATTAAACTGAAATTATGAATAGGTTGCGTAAATTTTCAAAGGTGAGTGGTTTTGCTAGATTGGTGGTTTTAGTAGTGATGTTGGTGGTAGCAGTGTCTATGCCGATTGCAGTGAGGTTGGTGCAACAGAATCAAGAAAATAGAAGTAGTGCGGCGTCTGGTACTAATAGTAATATTAAACAAGATAAGAAATGTAAGGATGTGGGTGGAGTCTGTCAAAAAAAATCAGGTAGTTGTAATGGAACTTATTTAAATAATTATTGTCCGAGTAGTGGAACCAGCGTTAAATGTTGTGTACCAGCTAAAGATACGGCAAAGTGTTTGGATGTTGGGGGAAGGTGTCAGTTTACTTCGAAAACAGCAACTTGTAGTGGTAATGTGGTGAAAAGTTTATGTTCTTCCAAAACAAATGGTGGTAGTGTGGTTTGTTGTGTGGCTCCTGACAGTGATAGTCCATGTACTGCTTTGGGTGGAACTTGTGTTGATTCATCGGTAAAAACTGCTGGTGGTAGTTGTGCAGCGTCTGAAGGTCAAAATGGATTTTTGGATCTTAATAGATCTTGTAAAGAAGAGGGAAAGACTTGTTGTTTTCCATCTTCTTGGGATGTAGATGGTAAGTGTGTTGATTATGCAAAAAAAACTTTGACAAGTTTACCTGAGGCTTTATGTTTGTCTGGGACTGTTTCTTGGGATGGTGGTGATATGGCTGGTTCTGATGGTAAATTAAATTGGAAATGTAAGGGGTTCAACGATGGTAAGACTGTTAATTGTGCGGCTAAATTTAAGGGAGTGAGAGATACTGATAAATGTTTGAAAGTTGGTGGACGTTGTCAGGAAAAAACAACAGCTTGTAGTGGTGGAAGTTTTAGAACAGATAAAACTGATTTGTGTTCTGGTTCTAATGCGAGTGGAGTTGGGTGTTGTGTCGTGACGGGGAGTACTAATCCTTGTACCGCAATGAAAGGGACTTGTGTGGCTTCGGCTTCGGCGACAACTTCTGGTGGTGGTTGTGCCTCATCAAGTGGAGACGGGATTTTTGATTTAACTTTTTCTTGTGAAAAAAATTCACTTTGTTGTTTTTCGAAAAGTATCAATATAAACGGTAAATGTGTTGATTATTCAAAGGTAGTGTCTGCAGTGCCGGAGAAGTTATGTACTTCGGGTACAGCTTCTTGGTCTTGGTCTACTGGCAAGGATGATGATGATAATGATGTTTTGGCAGGAGATAGAAATGGTATTGATGGTGCTTTAAATTGGAAATGTGAGGGATTGGGTGAGGGCGATGATGATGAATGTATGGCAAAAATGAAAGTTGATGGAAAGTGCAATTCGGAGTATGTAGGTGAAGGGAAATCGTCTGTCTTAAGACCGAGTGATGCTTTGGTTTGTAGTGCTGGTAAGTTGATAGAGAAGAGTGGTAAAGATGGTTATTACACTTGGAAGTGTAAAGGTTTAAATGGTGGTAAAACAGTAAATTGTAAAATCAGGCGTAATAGTTGTGGAACTTATGGTGGAACTTGTGTTGATAGTAAGGATAAGTGTACTAGTTTAGGAGGTAAGGAATCGAAGGATGAAACAAAGTTTTGTGGTAAATTGTTTTGTTGTAAATTGCCCGAACCAACGGCAGTTCCGACGAGTTCGGCTCCGACAGTAAGGCCAACAATCACTCCAACTGGGGTCGCTCCGACAGTAAGGCCAACAATCACTCCGACTGGAGTTGCTCCGACAATAAGGCCAACAGTGACTCCGACGGGGGTGGGAGTAACTGTTTTACCAACAAGTGTTACTTTGAACTTTACAACTTTGGAATTGGCGGTGGGCGGAAGACAATTGATTGGGGTGACAGTAGTACCAACGACAGCAACCAATAAAAATGTGACTTGGGAAACTACAAATGCATCGGTGGCAAGTGTGAGTAATACTGGTTTAGTAACGGGGGTGGCTATTGGAAGTGCAACGATTACAGCTAAGACAATAAATGGTAAATCAGATACGGTGAGCGTGGTGGTTAAAAACACTATCACTGGAGCACCAACAGTGGCTCCAACGGGTGTAGTACCGACTGGTGATTTAGCAGAAGAACCAAAAGTGAGTTTTAAATTTTCATTTAGAGGAGTTTCTCCTCAAGTGTCGGAATGTTTTGATGCTTTGAATGATTTAAAGGTTGAGGTGATGAATATTACATCGAGAGAATATGAATCTGGTATTGAGGCTGGTTTTGAAGCATTAGTAGGTCAAACAACCCCAATTGGTGATCAGATTTTTAGAGTGACAGATTTGATGTTGGATACCGATAAATTTTCCAGGGCTAATGCATTTAATTATATTAAAATTAAGGGACCGTTCCATGTCCAGGCTAGAATGTGTCAGAATAATCAGTCAGGAAAATTAAGTGATACTACTGTGTGTGCTGTTAAATTAGATGGGTCTGTTGTTTATGATTTTTCTCGATATGCCTTATTATCGGGTGATATTAATCAAGATGGAATGGTTAACGGAATAGATTATTCAGAATTAAAATCTAATTTTGGTCAGGAGATTTCTTGTGGGGATGATGGTGATTTAAATATGGACGGAGTAGTGAATAGTATTGATGCTAACTTGTTGAAAGATGCTCTTTCTACTAGAGATGATGAGTAGATTGGCTTTTAGATGTTAGAATTGGTTTATGGGTGATAATCATCAGATTATAAAAGGGGTAATTAAAGGTTTGGGTCAGATTGGATTGGAAACTGTAGAGAAAGCTAAAGAAGAAACAGGAAGGATCGCAGAAAGTGTAATTACGGGAAAAGAATTGTTGGGTTTAGAGAGGACAATGAGTGAGAGCGAGTTGGAATTTAAAAAACAGGAAGAAGAAAGAAAAAGTAGAGAGGAGGCGGAAAAATTAAGAAAGGAAATGGGGTCAGGAAGAAAGGTGGAAGAAGAAATAACTCAGTTGAGGAAACAAGAAGAAAGAGAAGATGAGGAAAAAGAAAGGTATTATGAACAGTCTAAGCAACAAAGAGAAATACAAGAGCAACAACAAGCGGAATATAATGACTTGATAATGGAATCATCGAATCCAGCAAAACAAAAAAAGTCGCGAGGAAGTGCGTTTATTCAAAAGAAGAAAAAACAACAGCCGACTCAATCTCAAATGTCGCAAACGCAGGAATTTAAAGGTAAACTAGACTAGTTTATGAAAATTTATAATACAGCCACAAGACAAAAAGAGGAATTAAATAAAAATCCAGGAGAGGAAGTAAAGGTTTATTCTTGTGGACCAACCGTGTATTGGAATCAACACATTGGAAATATGTATGCTTTTTTAAGTTGGGATATTTTAGTTAGAATTTTGAGGTATTTGAATTACAATGTGGTTTGGATGATGAATATTACTGATGTGGGACATATGACGTCAGATGAAGATGCTGGTGAAGACAAAATGGAGAAAGGGGCTTTGAGGGAGGGAATAAGTCCTTGGGAAATTGCAAAAAAATATGAAGGTCAGTTTTTGGAAAGCTTAGGACTTTTGAATATAAAAAAACCAGATGTATTATGGAGAGCAACTGATCATATTGAGGAACAAATTGCTTTAGCAAAAAAAATAGATGAAAATGGTTTTGCTTATAAAACAAAAACAGGTTTAGTATTTGATACGTCAAAATTTCCTGATTATGCAAAATTTGCTAATTTGAAATTGGATGAAATGGAATCTGGGGCTAGAGTAGAAGTTGATGAAGAAAAGAAGAATCCGTGGGATTTTTTGTTATGGGTGACTAACCAACCAAATCATATTATGAAATGGAACAGTCCTTGGGGTGAGGGTTTCCCAGGGTGGCACCTTGAATGTACGGCAATGTCAACGGCAAAATTAGGAGAAACTTTTGATATTCATACGGGTGGAATTGAACATATTGGGGTTCACCATACTAATGAAATTGCCCAAGGATATGGTGCTTTTGGACATAACACGGCTAATTATTGGATGCACAATGCTTGGTTAACTCTTAAAGATGGGAAAATGAGTAAATCTTTAGGAAATGTTTACACAGTTCAGGATTTAATAAAACTGGAGTTTGATCCGATGGCTTTTAGATATTTGGTTTTAACATCTCATTATAGAAAAGGTTTGACTTTTTCATTTGACTCTATGAAAGCGGCTCAGGTGGCTTTGAATAAATTGAGAAGTTATAAAGTTGATGAATTAGGTGAAATTAACCAAGACTTTAAAAAAGAATTCCAAGAAAAAATAGGTGATGACTTGGCAATGCCGGAGGCGGTAGCAGTAGTGTGGAGAATGATGAAGTCTGATTTGTCGGCTGAGGATAAATGGGTAACCCTTTTAGACTTTGATCAAGTTCTAGGTTTGAATTTAGGGATTGATTCTAAAGAAGAGAAGGTTCCTCAGGAAGTTTTGGATTTAGTTGAACAGAGGAAAAAGGCGAGGGAAGAGAAAAATTGGGGGGAGTCGGATAGATTGAGGGAAATTATCAAAGAAAAAGGATATCTGGTTGAAGATTCCCAAAATTCTTGTAAAATACAAAGAATCAAATAACTTTTTTGGTTGTAAAAAAAAGTTATTCATGTTAACCTAACAAGCTAATGAAAGGAAATAAATATCAATACCAACTAGTGGTAGTTTTAAACCCAAAGACTGAGGAAAAAGAAAAAGTCTTGGCTAAAGTTACTGACTGGTTAGAAAAAAACAAAATAGAGTCAGTTTCTGACCATACCGGTCTAAAAGAATTGGCTTACGAAATTAATGAGAACACTAAAGGTGATTTTTGGGTGTACAGCTTAAATTCAGAATCCCCAATCAAACTTAAAGAGTTCAATTTATTACTAAATCGTGAATCTAATATTATTAGATATTTAATATTGAAAAAGGAGTAAGTATATGCCTAGCAGATGTTTGAATAGGGTAACTTTAATTGGTAATTTAACTCGTGACCCTGAGTTAAGATACACCCCAGGTGGTATGGCGGTAGCATCTTTTGGAGTAGCTACTAATAGAGTTTGGGTAACCAAACAAGGCGAAAGAAAAGAAGATGCGCAGTTTCATCGAATTGTAGCTTGGAATAAATTAGCCGAGCTTTGTTCTCAGCTTTTATCCAAAGGTCGAAGAGTTTATGTAGAGGGTAGAATTCAATACAGAGACTTTACTGATCAGGAAAATAATAAAAAACAAATTGCAGAAATTATTATTGATGACATGATTATTTTAGACAATAAAGGTAATAATGATCATGCCGAGTCGGTTGATTTAGCTGGTGCAGCTCCGATGGAGGCTGAAGTTGGTCAAGCAGAAGGCAGTATTGAAGATATTGTCATTCCAGATGATATTGGTGCTCCAGAAGAATCAAAGAAAGACGAAGAAATGCCTTTTTAATAAACTATGATGAAAAAAAGTAAAAAAGACAGTTTATTGATTGCAAAAAGAAAAGGCCGAGAAAAGGGCTGTACTTTTTGTAAAAATAAAACTCTTCCGCGATGGGAAGATTATGAGAAGTATGGTGAGTTTTTATCTCCTCGAGGTAGAATTTTAGCTTCTCAATATACCGGTGTTTGTGCTAAACATCAAAGAAAATTAATTAAAGCAATCAAACAAGCACGACATTTGGCTTTGTTGCCATTTGTAACCCAGTAATTTTTCGAATTTACTCAGGATTTGAGCCCCTCTGTTACGTTGGTAATGGAGGGGTTTTTGGTTATAATTAGATTTATGAGAAAGAAGATAAAAGCCAAGTGGATAATTAAAGTTTCCGGTGAGGTAAAGTTTTTGGTAAAAAATGGAGAGAAAGTGTCTCGAGGGCAAGTGGTAGCTAAAATAAAACCAAAGATAATTGAGTCTTTTAATTTTTCTGAATTTTTGGGTAAAATGTCTCAGGATAGTTTGGATAAATTAAATGAAAAGTTTAAAAATACTTGGGTGAATAATGGTGATTTGGTTTGTTTGACCGGGGGAGTGTTTCCAAAGAAGATTTGTTTCCCGATGAGTGGTAATTTTTTAGGGATTGATGAATTTGGTAATTTAAAGATCGAAAAAGTAGAGGATAAAGAAAAGGAAATTTTATCTCCAGTAGAAAGTAGTGTCTTAAAAATAGAGGAGGATAAAATTATTTTGGAATTTGAAGCCAAGGAGTTTAAAGGTGAAGGGTTGGTTGAGGGTAAATCTTGGAGTAGAGGCGAAATTGGGGAGATTAATAATCTTAAAGATTTATCGTCGACTATTGATGGCGGAATACTTTTTACTAATAATCTTTCTAAGGCATTTTTATTAAAAGCAGAAGTGGTTGGGGCAGTGGCGGTGGTAACAAAAACAGAATTATCGGAATCTATAGATGTTAATTTACCTGTTTTAAAAATTATTCCTGATGATTGGGATGAACTGTTAAGTATATCGGGGGAGAAAAGTATTTTGATAAATTCTAGAGTGGGTCGGTTATTAATGGTGTTAGAATAGATAATGCGTTTAAAAAATATAAGAAATTTAGCTTTAGGTTTAGCTTTGATATTAGTAGTGGGAGCAGTCGGCTATAAATTGGGGCAAAAAAATCAGACTTTGCCTGAAGGAAACCAGTTTGATTTATCGTTGATGTGGAAGGTAAGGAATGCTTTAATGGAAGATTATTTGGATAGAGATAAGGTAAAAAATGATAAAGAGTTGATGTATGGATCGATTGAGGGAATGGTGGAAGCTTTGGATGATCCTTATACTATGTTTTTACCGCCGGAAGAAAACAAGAGTGCCAATGAAGATTTAGCTGGATCATTTGCTGGAGTAGGAATTCAGTTGGGGTATAAAGAAAAAACTTTGGCGGCAATGTCAATTATCCCAAAAAGTCCGGCAGAAGCAGCTGGAGTTAAAGCTGGTGATTTGATTTTAAAGATTGTAGACAAAGCAAATAAAGTGGATAAAGATACGACCGGAATTAGTTTAGATGGAGCAGTTAAACTAATCAGAGGAGAGAAGGGGACTGAAGTAACTTTGACTTTATATCGTGAAGGTAAAGCGGGGACATTTGATATGACCTTAAAAAGGGATGATATTAATGTTCCGGGACTAGAGATGGAATGGAAAGAGGTGAATGGGAAAAAAATAGCCTGGATAAAGTTTTATAAATTTAGTGAGCAAATTTTTAATGAATGGCCAGAAATTGTGAGTAAAATAGAGAAGGAAAAAGGTAATAATTATGGTGGAATAATTTTGGATTTAAGAAATAATCCGGGTGGTTATTTGCAAGCTAGCGTGTTGGCGGCGTCGGATTTTTTGAAAGAAGGGGTGGTAGTTAAGCAGGAATCGTCTAGCGGGGTTACTGAAACTTATAGAGTAGATCAAACTAAAGGTAATTTAGTTAATGATAAATTGGTGGTGTTAATTAACGGTGGTAGTGCTTCTGCATCGGAAATTTTGGCGGGAGCGTTAAAAGATCATAATCGGGCAAAGTTGGTAGGGGAAAAGTCTTTTGGTAAAGGGACAGTTCAAGAAACTAAAGAATTTAAAGATGGGAGTGGTATACATATAACAATTGCCAAATGGTTGTTGCCCAATGGAAAAAATATTCATAAAGAGGGAATAACTCCGGATGTGGAAGTAAAGGCTGGTGATGATCCAAAAGTTGATGTGCAATTGGATAAAGCTATTGAGGTTTTATTACAATAGTTTTAAGCTATTTTTAAGTTTTTGAAAGTATTAATTAATAATATTAGTGGTTTAATTATTTTATGAAAAATAGAAAAGTTAAATCTTTGGCGGTTTTTTTTGGTGTTTTATTTTTATTAGTAAGTGGCGGTGTGGGTGGTGTTTTTTTAACTAAAAAGTTTTTTAGTGGAAGTATTTTGGTTCAGAATAAGGTTGAGGTGGTAGACGAAGAATCGTTGACGACAAAAGTAGTAGAGAGAGCGACTCCAAGTGTAGTGACAGTCTCGATTAATAAAGATGTGATAAAAAGTACGGCTGATATTTTTGCTCAGCTTTTTGGTAGTGGTCAGGCAAATTTGGAAACAGAACATATTGAGCAAGACATTGGAACTGGTTTTATCATCAGTAGTGATGGTCTGATTGTAACTAATAAACATGTAGTATCTGACACATCAGCAAAATATAAAGTAATAATTGGTAAAGATGAAGCAATAGAGGTAAAAAATATTTATCGTGATCCAGTAAATGATTTGGCAATTTTGAAAGTGGATAAAATTGGTTTAACTCCGGTAGATATGGGCGATTCAGATAAATTAAAGGTGGGTCAGACGGTGATTGCGATTGGAACGGCTTTGGGAGAATTTAGATCAACAGTAACCAAAGGGGTAGTATCTGGATTAGGTAGGGGGATAACTGCCGGGAGTTATGGAGCGTCAATGGAAAAATTGGAGGATGTGATTCAGACAGATGCAGCGATAAATCCGGGGAATTCAGGTGGGCCATTGTTTGACTCAGCGGGTAAGGTGATTGGGGTAAATGTGGCGGTGTCACAGAATGGACAAAGTATTGGTTTTGCTTTACCAATTAATCTAGTTAAATCATCGGTGGATAATTTTCGAAAGACAGGTGAATTTGACAGACCTTATTTAGGAGTGGCTTATCAAATGATTTCTAAACAGGCAGCGTTACTTAATAAGGTGCCGATGGGGGCTTATGTTCAAACAGTAGTTAAAGATAGTCCGGCAGATAAAATGGGGATAAAGATAGGGGATATTATTACTGAAATTGACGGAAAGAAAATGACTGAGGTTAAAGATACTTCGATTGCTGGGATTATTAATCAGAAGAAAATAGGAGATAGGGTAAAAATAAAGTATTATCGAGAAAATAAAGAAACGGAAGTTGAAGTAGTTTTGGAAAAAAGAATCAATTAAGGTTTATTTCTTTTCTTCAATTTGTTCGTCAAGGACGGTGAGTTCTAAAAGAATATCATCCAAGTATCCGGCCATAACTTCATTAAGGTTATTGAAAGATTTGTCGATACGGTGATCTTTGATTTGATTGCGAGGGTAGTTGTAAGTACGGATTTTATCAGCACGGGTTGATTGGCTAATATTAGAACGACCACCGGCAACTTGGGCGGCTCGTTTTTCTTCTTCCATTTGCCACAATTTGTTTTGTAAGAGTTTAAGAGCGATTTCTCGGTTTTGTTGTTGGTATCGTTCAGTACGAACATCAAACATTAACCCAGTGGTTTTATGAACTAAATGAATAGCGGTAGAAACTTTATTGACGTTTTGACCGCCGTTACCTCCAGCACGACAAGCCGTGATGATAACATCGTCCATACTGAAATTGATTTCTTTAGAATCAATTTGAGGCATAATGGCGATAGAGGCGGTAGAGGTTTGAATACGGCCGCGTTTTTCAGTAACAGGGACGCGTTGGACTCGGTGAGTGCCAGCTTCGTATTTTAATTGGTTATAGGCATCAAACCCAGAGATTTGAATAATATGATCGTCGATCTGACTAACTTTCCAGTTAACTTTATTGGCATAGCGAATATACATATTCATTAGATCATCGGCCCAGATAGTGGCTTCTTGACCGCCTGGACCTGGGTAGAATTCCATAATAGCAACGTTGGGATTTATAGTAGGCATAATTTAGTTTAAATAAAAAGCCGGCGAATTACAAAATAATATTCGTCGGCTTTTAAGTAGCTAGTTTGATTTTTTAGCGGTTTTTTTGGCTGCTTTGGTTTCAGCATTAGCCTTACCTTTGGCCATTTTTTCGTTGAATTTATCAATTCTTCCTTTGATGTCAACGAATTTTTGTTGACCAGTGAAGAAAGGGTGACATTTGGAACAAACGTCGACGTCAATTTTGGCAACGGTAGAACCGGTAGTAAATTTGTTGCCACAGGCACAAGTGACTTGGCAATCAGAATAGTATTGTGGATGAATTCCTTGTTTCATAGGGTCTATTTTAACACAAATTGTTAATCTTTTAAAATTTTAACTAAATCGTCTTTTGAAACGATTTTTTGCTCTGAAGTAGATAAGTTTTTTAGGGTAATTTGGTTATTTTTAACTTCATCAGTGCCAATGATAGCTAAATAAGGAATACCTAAATTTAGGGCATATTTGATTTGTTTGCCGAGCTTATCGTTGTTGGGATAGATAACCGAAGAAATATTATTGTCTCTGAGAGTCGAAGTTAAGTTAATAATATTGGTTTGAATTTCTGGTCCAAGATTGGCGATTAAAATTTTGATTTTATCAGTTTGCTCTGGAGGTAAAAGTTTGAGGTCTTTAATGACATCGATGACTCTTTCAAAACCGAAAGAGAATCCAACGGCAGGAATTTGGGGGCCGCCAAGAGTAGCAACCAAATTGTCATAGCGACCGCCGCCGCCGATGGAACCATTGGCCTCGGGGACTTGGACTTCAAAAATAGTACCAGTGTAATAATCGCAGCCGCGGACTAAGGTTGGGTCAAAAACATAGGAGTTTTGAGGGAGGCCAAAATCTTTTAGAAGATCTAAAACTTGTTTTAAATTTTCGTCTGGCTGAGATTGTTTGATATATTCAAAAATTTGACTGATTTGACTGTCATTTAGACCTTTTGAAGTGAGCTCATCTTTTACTCCATTCTCATTAATTTTGTCTAACTTGTCGAGTGATTGAAGTACAGAATTTTGACGTTCTGTAATGCCACTCCGAGATAAAATGGTGGATAAAACAGAGCGACTATTGATTTTAATGGTGGCGTTTTTGAAACCTAATTTTTTAACCCCTTGATAGATAATGGAAATTATTTCAGCGTCAGCAATAGGGGAAGTAGTGCCAAAAATATCTATATCACACTGGATAAATTCTCGATAACGACCTTTTTGAGTGTTTTCGGCGCGCCACACCGGTTGAATTTGATAACGACGAAAAGGTAATGGTAATTGGTTACTATAAATGGCTAAAACTTTGGAAGTAGGGACAGTGAGGTCGTAACGGAGGCCAACTTCACGATCACCGTTATCTTTAAAGAAATAACCAAGTTTATCGTCAGTTTCACTGCCATATTTGCCTTTTAAAACCGAAGAATATTCTAGAGCCGGAGTTTCAAGAGGTTGAAAACCGGAGGTTTCAAAAAGTTGAGTCAAAGTATTTTTGACGTAATTTCTGACATACATGTCAGAGGGTAAAAAATCACGAAAACCTTTAAGGGTTTGTGTATTTTGTTGATTCATAGTTGAATTTTAACATTTAATTGGTTTCAGCTTAGTATTTGTTGTTAATTGAATTAAAAAATAATTTTTTGATTTCTTTTGGATCAGAATCAGTTATCAAAGTACAATTATTTGATAGTTTTTCTTGTATTTGGGTTTGACCGTTTAAGTCAACTGAAATATATTTTTTTTTAATTTTAAATGATTTTTGATTTGCTAAATAAGCAATAGCTAAAACGTCATACATAACCCCACCTTTAAAACCGCCGTACTTTTGGTTATTTTGGTAATAGTTAATAAAGAAATCGGCGATTTTTTTAAAATTGTTGCTAATTTTAGTATTTTTAATTTGGTTAAGTTCGTCTAGGGTAAATGTTACTTGACGACAGATATTAATAGGAATAATAATTTTTGCAACTGGAAATTCCAAAACTATTTTTAGGGCTAAGGGATCACTGTAAACATTAAATTCGGCTTTTGAAGTGGTATTTCCTTTTTGGTTAAAAACACCACCAAGAATAATTATCTGATTAATTTTAGAAATTAAATCAGGGCGGATTATTTTTAATAGAGCCAAATTAGTAGTTGGTCCGAGACAAACAATATCAATACTTTGATTTGGATTCTTTGATAGGGAATTAATCAAAAACTGAGTTGCTGATATTTTTTGTGGTTGAAGTCGTAAATCGACATTAAAGTTGCCGAGTCCATTAGACCCATGTGATTTGGCTAGAATAGATTTTTTTGATAATGGTGTGGCTGCGCCCGGATAGACAGGAATATTGGAATTTAATATTTGAAGAATACTTAAAGCGTTTCTGGTGGTATTTTCAATATTTGAATTACCATAAGTGGTAGTAATTCCGACAATATTTAACTTTGAAGATATAGCCAAAAGAATGGCTAATGCATCGTCTACACCAGGATCGGTGTCAATAATTATTTGTTTCATAATTTTAATGATATTAAGGGATGTCTTTTTAGGTTTTAATAAATAAAGTTCTTTGAGGGTTTTGATTATCCAGAAAATTTATATATCTGCCGGTCTCGATAATAGTTTTATTGGATCGATCAATGATCACTTCTGGACCCATAATTTGGGTAAATTCAAGGCGAGTAGCTACAGCCATCATAGGTGAAAAACAATTGGTTCTATAGACGGTGGTTTCCGGACCAGAAACTATATCAGTTAAAAGATTGGCTATGCCATTGCCTCTAAAGTTTGGATCAACGCCGCATTCGGAAATATAACGAATTTCCTGATTTGGAGCGATTCCTTTTTGTTCCAGAATGTTAATAATTTTTTGCTGGTCGTCAGAATTGTCCCATTTGGATTGAGCTAATTTAGTTGGAGTAGTTAAATAACTCCAAGCAAAACCAATAGTTTCACCTTCAGCGTTAACCGTTTCCTGAAATTTGAATTTAGGTTTTTTTGATTCTTCTTTAATATATTCGACTGTTTCTTCAAGTGGATAGGCTTCGACAAAAATTCCACCACAAGAGCACCTAGAACCTAGTGGTGTGTCTAGTCCTTTAAATTGGCCATCAAGACTGCATTTAACGGATTCGTTCCAGGGCGGACCACTGAATACAGTGGCATAAAGTTTGGCTGTTGAAGTAAATTGCTCTGATGTTGGAGTATTGACTTCTTTTTGAATTAAACTGGTTTCTTTAATAATGTTATTTTCTTTCATTTTGTTTTATTAATTAATTAAATCGCGAGGAATATTTAAACGAAAAATCCCCGCGGGGAGCGGGGATTTGATTGGTAATAAAAAAGTTTTAGGCGGCCAAAAACCCCGCGGTTTTGGGGCCCACGGTATGGCAATGGTTTTTGATAAATTTAATTTTGTTTTTCATAGTTTTTTGGGGTGGTATGCCGGACTTGAACCGGTAACCTCAGCTTTCACAGAGCTGCGCTCTAACCAATTGAGCTAATACCACCAAGAGTAAAAGTGCTTAGACCTATTAATGTTACTCACTCCGATAAATCGGAGTTTGATAAATAGGCAAAATTTGGCGTTTTACTTCAAATTTTGACCTATTTAACAAAAAAAACCCGCCGGTTGGCGGGGTAAAGCTTATGTTTAAATCCGCCAACTAGAGGTTAGCGTGATGATGGTTTAAACATAAAGTCTTGTTAGACATAACTGTATTTTAACCGCATTTTAGGGAAAGTCAAATTTCTTGGTAGAATGAGGTTATGAATATAATAAAAATCGAAAAAAATAATTGGGTTTTGGAAATAGATTTGGAGGGAGGAAGAATTGTTGCCTTAATTAAAGGTAATCAGAAAATTTTGGGAACGTTTGACAGGGTTGATGGTAAAAAAGGCAATACTCATATTTGCACTCCAAACTTTGCTAATGAAGGAGTAGAGAAATTTGGATTTATTTTTCATGGTCCATTTAGAAATACAGTTTGGAATTTGGTGACACAAAATGATGATGGTTTAGAAATAGGGTGTGAAATTGATGGTTTATTGGTAAGGCAAAAGTTTTTGGTGAATGACGAATTTGAACAAATAATTGAGGTTATAAATAATTCTGAAGAAAGAAAAAGAGTTAACGTGGCAATGCATAATTATTGGGAGACAGAGTTTGGTTGGCAGGGGACTAGATTAAATGGAGTGGATATTAGTGAGGGGTTTAAAACTAATCCAGAAGTAAAATTAGAAAAAGAAAATATTTTGGAATTTCCAGGAAAATTACCAATAATTTGGAAGGTGGAAAATTTTAAATTAACGAAACTTTGGACCGGATTTAAACAAGAAAATGGAGAAAAATTTTATGATCAAAAGTATGTTTGTTTGGAACCGGAAATGGAATTTGAGGGGTTTGTAGAGACGGAGGAAAGTTGGTTGGAATTGGGAAAGAAAATTAGTTTATGTCAAAATCTACAAATTAAATAATTTATGACAAATAGGTCTAAACTTTTTTGGATTAAGATAATTCACACAGTAATTTATTTGGTTATGGCTGTTGCTTGTATTTACACTTTATTTTGTGGGTTGTTGCAAATTAAAAATATTTATCTTTATTGGGCGATTACTTTGATTTTAATTGAAGGGATTATTTTTGGGAGTAATGGAATGAAATGTCCATTGACAGATTTGGCAAAAAAATATGGGGCAGAAAAAGGTTATGTGTTTGACACTTTTTTACCGGAGAGTTGGACAAAGTACACTTTTAGATTTTTTGGGACAATATTTTTATTGGGTTTGTTATTAGTGATTTTGAAATAGTTTTTTTTGGGGTGGTATGCCGGACTTGAACCGGTAACCTCAGCTTTCACAGAGCTGCGCTCTAACCAATTGAGCTAATACCACCATGATTTTTGTGGTTTATTTTAACATAAAGACCGATTTACGGGTTGGAAGTGGTTTCGGCGGTAAGGTTAATGATTTTGGTGGCATAGAAAGTGTTAGTTAATTTAGCATCTGGTTGAATAATGGCGATGATTTTTTTACCGGTAATAATGGTTTTGGCGGTAGTGGATTTAGTGTTTTTTAGATCAACAATTTCAGTTTTAGCATCGGTTTTTATCTGATATTGACTATTTTTGTTTTTGTTGGGAATAAGGACAAAAATAGGGGAGTTTTGTGATTGGGAAATATCGACAATTTGACCGGTGATAATTTGGTTAATGTTTTCAATGGCCTTTGATTCGGTATAGACGATACGACGACAGTCAAGTGATTGGTCGTCTTTGAGGTACCCCATAGCAATAATAGTTTGGCCTGATTTAAAGTCAGAAATCTTACCTTTTTGTTTTTTAGAGTTAACGAAAGTGGTGTCTTGAGTAATATATAGAGTTTTATTATTTTGATTTTTTAAGGTAATTTTGATTTGATCAGTTTCAGTTTGGGTAATAGTACCAAAAAAGGATTTGGGTTCTTTACTAACTTCTTTTGAATTATTGTCTCCAGAGGTTTCTTTGACTATTTGTTTGAGAATATCTTTAACGTCTTCGACTTTATCGGTAGATGGAGTGGCTGTTTGGGCTGAGACTGGTGCCAAAAAAATAAACGGAATAGAGAGAAAAAGAAAAAAAACTATCATTATATTTTGGCAGTAGAATAGGTAACATTGATTTGAGTGTCTTTTTGGATATTGTCTTGGTTAATAGAGCTGACTTTGATAATATTAAGACCGTTTTCTAAAGAAACAGGAATACTAAATTTCCCTTGATTATCGCTTTGGCCAATAAACGATTGGGTAGATGTAGCAATAATAATATGACTATTGGGATTAGTAACTCCATTAATATTGGTTTTACTGGATGAAATTAGGGAATCGTCCTCAGGCGAATCTATTTTGATACTATCAATGGTTGGATTATCAGTTGTTATTAATGATTGAGACTGAGTAGGAATCAGAGTTGGTTCGGTAACAATGGCTTTTTGGTTGTCTTTGGCGGAGATATTTTTGTTTTGAAGGGTGACGTACCCACCGGTAATGCCTAGGCCTAAAATACCACCAACAAAGGCAGCTAACAATATCTCTTTAATCATGGAATTAGGTTAATAATAACACAAAATGATACATTTGTGAGGCAATGGATATGTATAAAAATAATTTTGGAAGCTGGTTTTGGCGGAGTTGAAATGCTAGAATGAGTTCATATGGAAATTAAATTGTTAAATAAAAAAACGTTTTTTATTAAAGGTAAAAAAGAGATGGTGTTGGTGAATCCGGAGATCGAGGATAAAGAAAAAAGTCCATCTCGAGTAATTGTTTTTACTAATGAAGATTTGGGTGGTCACGATTTGGAGGGAGACAAGGTATTAATAAATGGTCCAGGAGAATATGAAGTTAATGGAGTGGAGGTTAATGGAGTGAACGGTGAGGATGGAAATACAGTTTATAAAATTGGAATTGACGGATTTAGATTGGTAATAATGGGTGATTTAAAACAAGAATTAACTGATAAGAGGATTGAAAAAATTGATGAGGCGGATATTTTGATTGCGCCAACAATTATTGGAGAAACCCCAAGTTTTAAATTGATTAAAGAATGGTCAAAAAAGTGGGGGGTGAATTATTTAATTCCGATATCAGAAAGAGAGGTTGATATGAAAGCTTTTTTAGATGCATCGGATAATGAGGGATTAGAGGAAATCGATTCACTTAAAATAGAAAAACTTGATGATTTACCAGATGGTTTGGAAGTCAAGTTATTGAAAAATTGGAATAAATAAATATGGAAGAAACGCTGAAACTGCCGCCTAATTCTGAAGAGGCAGAATTGTGTGTTTTAGGGTCAATTTTGATTGATAATGATGCAGTGTTGGGGGTATCGGAATTTTTAAGGCCAGAGCATTTCTATAATTCTAATTATGGCAAGATTTATCGGGCAATGATGGATTTGTATGAGGATAGAATGCCAATAGATATTGTGACGGTGTCGGAAAAATTAAAGGAAGAAAAAATTCTTAAAAAAATTGGAGGAAAAGCGTTTTTAACTAGGTTAGCCGGGGAAGTACCGACGGCAGCTAATGTAGAAAGTTACGGAAGAATTATTAAGTCGTTGTCGGCAAAAAGGGAATTAATTTCGGCGGCAGGAAGAATTTCGGAAAAAGCCTTTGACTCAACTTTGCCTTCGGATGTGTTGTTGGATATGGCAGAGCAGGAAATTTTTACTTTATCTCAGAAGCATTTGAAATCAGTACCGACTTCTTTAAAAGAGGTCTTGACGGCTAGTTTTGATAGGTTGGATGAATTACAAAAAATGGGGACGGGTTTGCGGGGGGTACCGAGTGGTTTTAAAGGGTTAGATAATGTGTTGGCGGGGATGCAGGATAGTAATTTGATTATTTTGGCGGCACGCCCGGGTGTGGGTAAAACAGCTTTTGCTTTGAATATTGCCAGACATGTGGCAGTAGAAAAAAAACTTCCAGTGTGTGTATTTTCATTGGAAATGAGCAAAGAAGAATTAGTTGATCGTTTGTTGGTGAGACAGGGGATGATTGATGCTTGGAAATTAAAGACAGGACAATTATCTTCGGGAGATTTTGATTCTTTGTCTGAAGCTATGGGTATTTTAGCAGAAGCACCACTTTTTATTGATGATACGCCGGGTCTGACAGTAACAGAATTAAGAACTAAGGCACGGAGACTACAAGTTGATAAAGGAATCAAATTTATTGTGGTGGATTATTTACAGTTAATGCACGGATCGACTCGGGATAATCGGGTACAGGAAGTGTCGGAAATTTCACAAGGATTAAAAAATTTGGCCAGGGAATTAAAAGTACCAGTGTTAGCTTTAGCCCAGTTGTCTCGGGCAATGGAGGCTAGAGGAGGCAAACCGAGATTATCGGATTTAAGGGAATCTGGAAGTATCGAACAAGACGCTGATGTAGTTATGTTCGTTTATCGGGAAGATGAAGAAGTAAGAGAAATGGTGACGTGTAGTGTGGAGAAACACCGTAACGGTCCGACGGGAAGTTTTAATTTGTATTTCAATGGAAAACAGATTAGCTTTTTTGATATTGAAAAGAAACAGGGATGATGGTGTTATCATTTATTTATGAGTGAAGTTCCTGTTGGAGCAATAGTACCGTCTATTAATCACGTAGAAAATGGTTTTAGTAATAATGATCGGGTTTTATTGAGGAATTTATCTAAAGAACAAGTTTCTGATTGGTTGTTTAATATAGAGAACACCTCTAACGGTTCCCATTTTATGTCGCCCGATGATAATAGGGAATATCAACGTTTGCATAATACAAAAATGGTCGATGGGATTGTTTTTTTAAGGGATAAATGGTCTGAATATGCTGATCATGAATTTTTTAAAAAATTTGTTTTGATTCACTGGGTTGGCCAAGACGAGATGGGTTTAGATCGGATGAGTAAATTGCTGGGTAATGGTCGGCATCAGGTAGAGATATCAACACAAGCATATAGTGATAGTGAATCTTTAATAAAAAATCGTAGATGGTTAAAGTCTAAATTTGGCGTATTAGTTAGTGGGCAAGTCACTTTGGCGAGTAACGAAGATATCCAAACTAATCAGTGGCATATGCTACAACCAAGTGATACTATTTTTAGGCGAAAGTACACGGAATATGCTAATAGATTAATGACAGATGAAACAAATTGTATTTCTCCTTATGAATTTGTAGTTGGTGATTGGGTGGCAAGCGGTATTCTTGTAGATCCTGATTCGGATCAGAGAGATAAAATTGATTTATTAGCAAAACAACATGGTTTATCGGTGATGACTACTACTGACGAAGACTTATTTAGGAGTAAGAAATAATTTGTGCCGAAAGAGGGAATCGAACCCCCATGATATTGCTACCACACGATTTTGAGTCGTGCGCGTCTGCCAGTTCCGCCATTTCGGCTTAAAAGTATTCTTATTATAACCTAAATTAGGGTTTTTAGCAGTGGAGGTTAAATGGTAAAATAGATTATGAGTTTAGGAATTATAAGGATTGTTGCATCAGTGGTGTTTTTGTATTTATTGTGGCGAAACTTACGTCAAAGTTATGATGATCAGAAAATAATTACATATTCATGGTTAGCTTTGTTGGGTTTTTTGATTTTTGGTCGATTGGTTTATGGTTTGATTAATTGGGGTATTTGGAATAACGATTTATCTGATTGGTTGATGGTTTGGAATAAACCCGGAATGAGTTATATGGGGGGGTATTTAGGGGTGCTGTTAGTATCGTGGTTGTATTCTAGGAGTCAACAGTGGAAATTTTTAAATTTTACCGAGGATTTAGTAAAGCCACTTTTAGTATTGATAGGATTAATGATGGTGGACGAATGGGTGAGAGCAAAATTTAGTTGGCAAGTCTTGATTTATATTTTAATGATAATTTTGGTTTATATGATAGCTAATTGGTTGGCAGGAAGGTATAGATCGTTTGTTTGGTATAAGAGTGGAAAAAAAGGATTTGTATTGTTGGCGTCTAATTTTTTATTTTTTTTAGTGCTAGCTTTTGTTTTTGGAGTGTTTAAAGATAGTTTAGTTAATTTAATTTTAGCTTCAATTATTAGTTTGATTTCTGTTGTAGGATTGTTTATCCTAGGAGGAGTGAAATATGAAAGAAAGTAAACAAAAAATAAAATCAGTAAAATTATCTTCAAGGTTTTTGGAGTCTGTGAAGCGGTTTTTGGTGGATGAGTTGTTAAAAATGAAAAGAACAAAAAAGGACTTAGAAAAGTCTGATCCATTTACTGATGAAAATAGAACATTAGAAAACTCTGAAGAAGAGGATTTGGATGAACAGATAGGACATTTTGATAGTGAGGTTAAAGTGAGGTTTTTAAGTAAAAGGATAGTTCAGATTAGAAAGGCTTTGACGAGGGTGAAATTGGGTAAATATGGTATCTGTGAATCGTGTGGAAAGATGATCGATACTGAAAGATTATCGATTAACCCTGAGGCGACTAATTGTGTTGAATGTCAGAAGGAAAAAGAGTCTTAAGGTTATATTGTGTTTGGTGTTTTTGGGATGTTTTTGGTTATTGCACGGAATAATTGCTGATTTTTTGGGTTTGGGTATAGAAAATAAGGGAATAAGTTTTGGTTGGGATGGTGAGTGGGTTTTTTGGTCGAGTTTGGTTTCGTTGTTATGGCTGGGGTATTTTTGGTGGAAAAAAGAGAGTAATGGTGTTTGGTTGATGCTTGTGGGTGGTTTGATAAATTTTACCGACAGATTGGTTTTGGGTTATGTCCGTGATTATTGGTGCTTTGGTCCGGTTTATAATAATATTGCCGACTGGATTATTTTTGTTGGTGTCGGTGTTTTTGTTTGGGAATTATGGAAGAAAAAATTAAAATAATTTTTGAGGACGAGAATTTTTTGGTGGTAGATAAACCGACAGGAATGACGACGACTAAAGAAAAGAAAGGTGAAGCGGGAACGTTGGAAGATTATTTGAGAAAAATTAAACCGAACAACTTGCCTAGGAATGGGATAATGCATCGATTGGATAAAGGCACTTCGGGATTAGTATTAGTAGCGAAGACTGATTTGGCTTTTAAAAATTTTAAAAATCAGTTTAAAAATAGAAGTTTGACGAAAAAATATTATTGTGTGGTGGGTGGTGAAGCGGTGATAGATGGCAGTATAAATTGGCCAATAGGGAGGTCGAAGTATGGA
>JAHBAQ020000096.1 GCA_018500045.2 Candidatus Shapirobacteria bacterium
AATAGAAAGTATTTGTTGTTTTGTTTTGATAAATTGCTCAAAACCTTCTTTCAGTTGTTCGGTTAATTTTAATTGATTAACATCCAAGTTTTGGATAAATCTAATTATTCTTAATTCTAAAATATCCTCATTAATGTATGGTTCAATGCAATGATGATCAACTTGGCGAGAACAATGATAATAGATGTGATAATTAGTTTTCCCGTTGGTTAATGTCCGACGTTTATCTTCCCCTACTATACTCGCTCCACAAGAGGCACATTTGAAAAGTCCCTTAAAGACGAAGTCTTTACTTCCCCATTTAACTTTTTCGTAACAGATCAATTTTTTCTGTGCTTGATCAAAAAGTTCTTTACTAATCAGTGGTTGATGTTTACCTAAATACCATTTGCCACTGCCAACTGGATATTCGAATTCTCCATAATAATAGGGATTACGAAGCATTAGATAAACTTGACTTAAGGTTATTCCCTTACCTGATTTGTTAACAAATCCTTGTTCTTTGGCCCAATGCCAAAGATCACGTCCCGAATAGCTTTCTTCTGCGACTAGTCTAAACATTTCGGCAACGAATTTACCTCTATCTGGATCTATGATTGCATCTTTAATTCCATTAAATGCTCGGTTGTAGTAACCAACTGGAGCCATGCTTGGTCGCCATCCCATTTCACATTTGGTTTTAATTCCTCTTTTAACATTTAAACCTTTTTGGTCGTTTTCTAGTTTTGCTTGGGAACATAAAATCATTAGTAAAAACTTTTCGTTTGGATTGTTGGTAAAGCTTTGGGAGAAAGTCTGGATTTTAACCAATTTGTTTTGATCCATCAGGTCTACTAGTAATCCTAGGTCCCCTGCATTACGGCTTAAACGATCAGGTGCCCAAGTCAATATGCCGTCGAAAATATTGTTTCTAATATCTTCAATCATTTGAGCAAAGACTGGTCTTTTACCAGATATTTTAGCTGAATGACTTTCTCGTCTAATTTCTTTAACATAAATGCCTAGCCGATTAGCCATATCACTCATTTCCTTAATTTGAGAATCAATGGACATGGCTTGCCGTTCATCACCTTCAGTCGATTTTCTGGCATAAAGACAATATCTTACTTGGTTATCAGGTATTACGATAGGTTCCATTGAAATAACGATACTGCAATAAACATGGAAGTCTAGGCTTTATTTAATATTCTTTTGATCTTTTTTGAAGTCGAAAAGAATTTATCGATATAATCTTTATTTTTGTGGACTAAGTACCAATAAAAATACTTTTCTAATCGTTTAACTAGAATTATTAGTTTCGTTTTATCCTCTTTCATTGAGGATAAGATACCGCGATGGTTTTATATGTCTATGTGATGATTACCACTTCCAATAACCAAAACCATTGTCGCAATCGATTGATACGTCTTGAGCTTTTGTACTATAGATATTAAATCGAGAGCCATCATTAAGAGTGAATTCATTTAAATTTACATATGCTGTGTCACTAGCTTTGATTTTGTCGATTCTTGCACTTGGCGCCCAGTCTGTGGTTTTGCTTGGGTAATTATATTTACCGTTTAGTTTTATTTTGCATGATGTCCAATCAGCCGATTCAGAGTTAGTGATTACTAATTGATTACTATCTATTCTTATATTTCCTTGTAAATCGTGTGTATAGTTTGTTGATGTTGTTGAGGATGTGTTTGAACTTACTTTGTTACCTACTGTTAGTGATGGAATAACTCCGCCGAGTATAAATATTCCTAATATAACAGTTGCTACTTTGTGTTGTATAAACCAGTTTCGTTGGTCAGTTTGACAATGAGGGCATTTTTTAGCCTTATCGTCTATTTCTGATTGACAACTTTTACATTTTTTCATTTGTTTGTTTAATTGCTAATTTAACACCATGCTAACGGAAACTTAGCAGGAAGTCAAGGCTAATTCGTGCCTATTTGCTTAGTCTGGCTTAGTGGAGTATTGATTAATCTTTTCATACCTTTGGGTATGATAAGAAGCAACTCGAAATTGAAGAAAATAATCCGTAAAAGGATGAAAAAACGTAGAGCAGAATTGAATATGACCCAGGAAGATTTGGCTGAAAAAGTTGGGGCCAGTCGAGTTTATATCGGCTATGTTGAACAAGGGCGTAACACTCCGACTTTAGAAATATTGGAAAAAATTGCCAAAGCATTGAAAATGAAGTTAGGTGATCTTCTAGAATAGTCATTCAAACAACGGTTTAATAATTTTTATGGGTGGAAAGATTCCTGGATAATATTGATTCATAGTGTCTTTGACATACTCTTTAATTTCGTAGCCATGTCTCAAAACATTTTGATTCTTAAATAAACTTCTTTCTTGAACGACTTTTAGATAATCGTCAATAATTAAATCAAAGAAATTAGGAATTAATTCTATTAAATTTAAAATATTGTTGGTTCTAATGTCTTCAGCTTCCTCATTCAGACCAATTTTCATTGTATATAAATTATTCAAAGATCTGACTGTCGATAAGTCTCTCAAATTATCAAAAGCAGTACAAAGGAAATATTGATTAACCAAGACAGAAATTAGCGACTTATAGTAGTTTGAAAATGAAATGTGGATTTCTGAAAACAGTTCGTCACGATCAACTTGTTTGTTTAGTGTAATGGAAAAAATCGGATTTAATTTATTGGCTAGTAGTAATGGGAGTTCGTTTATAAGGCTGAGTGTAGCTTGAAAACAAGAAAAACCAAATAAATCACATTTTCTTGTACTGTCTATAAAATCTTCCCACCTATCAAACTCAACTTGATCAAATGAATCATTATTTTGGGTTAAGATATGAATCTCTTCATCGGAAAAGACATAATGAAAATTTAGAACAGCATCAGAGAGAGAACTGTAGCTATTCGGAAAATAACCATTAGTTTGATTCCATAAAAATAGTATTGCTTGTTCTTTTGAATTTAGTGGTCTTTGGTTGGCCACTTTTCTTATCTGACTAATATTCATGAAAATTGGTTTAATAACTTAACTTTTTGTGCATCGACTTTTAACTGGTTAACTTTTATCGATTTTGAAATTATTGAATTTAGCGTATTTACAAAAAATCTTGGGATTTTTCCTTCAATTAGTCTTTGTGTTAGCAGTTTTAATGTATATTCTGGATCAGACGAAATGACGGCATTAATTATCTCTCCCATCTCTTTTGCAGGAAGATTTATTTTCCTTTCAGAGTATTTCGGATTGTTGTTTTTAAGCCAAAAAATTATAGCCGTTATATTTTTATCTTTTATGGCGGAGATAAGCTGAGATTCGGCTAAATCATTAACTAGAAGAGTTCCTTTTCTAACGGCTTTTTCTGA
>JAHBAQ020000082.1 GCA_018500045.2 Candidatus Shapirobacteria bacterium
GGAAGATTGCGATTTTCATTTGCTTATTGATTCTATCTTTATTTAAAATATTATTTATTTGTATGGGAAGATTATTACGATTGATCTGGTTTTTTTGTTTATTTGTATTATTGTTTACTTCAAAGGTTTTTGCAATTGAATATTTTATTGACGATTTCAATTCTAGAGATGAATCTGTTTGGAGTTATTTTTGCAACTATTTTAATTCAAGTAGGTGTAGTTCCAGTTCACCTAATATTGTTTACGTTGATAGTAATATTACTTTAAATTCGCATACTGCTGATTTCCCTGTAGTTTTATCTAGTAATGTTTTATTCCCAGATGTTGGAGATTTTGCTGTAAAAATCAAGTTTCGTTATCCAACGGTGACTAGTAGAGGTGTTGGTTTAGGTGTAGGTTTTACTGGTCCTGCCCCATATAATAAGTTGTTTTCTCAGTTTGGTATTTGGAATGATACTACTATGGATGGCTTCAGGTTTTATTATAACGATTTTGGGGATAATACTACTCAGGGTTTTTGTTCTAATTTTACCAATTCGACTAGTGATACTTTTGGTAGACGTACTGTTACTAATATTGAGTTGTCGAATTCTTTTTGGCATTTATTTGAAATATATAAGATTGGTAGCACATATTCTATTTATATTGATAGGAATTTGAATACTAGTCCTGTTTTTAGTACCGATATAAAAAATAATTGTGTTCCGAAGTTTATTTGGTTTGGTAATTTTATGGAGGATGGTGGTGGTGATTGGACTAGTTTATCGTTGGATAAAATTGAGCTGTCTAATGAAACTGGATTGTTTCCGATACCAACTGAAATGCCTGAGCCGACATTAATGCCAACACAAATGCCGACGATGGTCCCTACCTTAACTCCGACATCAATTCCAACACTAATACCAACCCAAATACCGACACCGACGCCTATTGAAAGAAAAAAGAAAATTTTTATACTTCCGGGTCTTGGGGCGAGTTGGAATTCTAGAGCAATTGTTTACGGGCAAAGCGTTAGTAATAGTGATTGGAAAATGACACCTTTAGTAAATAGTTACGATGGTTTAATTGAATTAATGGAAAAGAATAATCTGGAAAGAGATAAAGATTATTTTGTATGGAATTACGATTGGAGAAAAAGTGTTGCTGATATAAAAAATGATTTTAATACTTATTTAGCTGGTAAAAATTTGTCTGATAGTGATGAAATCTATCTTGTTGGTCATAGCTTGGGTGGTGTGGTGGCCAGATTGTGGGCACAAGATAATAGTGATAATGGAAATATTAAAAAGATAATTACTTTAGGGTCGCCTAATTTAGGATCTTTGGATGCTTATTCGGTTTGGAATGGTGGAAAAGTATTAAAGAATAATGGTTTGTCGTCGGTGATTTTTAATATTATTTTGGGGTTGCAAAATAAGGGTTTTATTTTGACTGATTTAAATAAAATTAGAACTTATGCTCCGGTAGTAAAAAATTTATTGCCAGTATTTAATTATGCAACTAAGAGTAAGAAAATGCTTGGATGGAGAGAAATGGAAAGTTATAATGATTTTTTAAAAAACCAGAATGACAATTTATATAGAGTTATCGATAAGTTTATTCCTATTACAGGTGTAGGTTTTTCGACACCAAGTATCGTAAGTTTAACCAATAGATCGTTTATTTCTAAATCGCTTGGATTGTGGCCTGATGGAGAAATTAGTGATTATTTTGTTTCTGTAGGTGATGAAACCGTTTTGAAAAAGAGTTCGACTATGAATCTGTCTGATGTTTTGGAAATTAATTCAAAACATAGTGAGTTGCCGACAAAATCTATTGAAACGGTAGCATCTGAGATTGGTTTAGAAAGTAAGGATATTAGTTTTAGTTATGTCGATAATTATTCTGATGGGTTTGTGGTTTTTGTTGGCTCTCCAGTAAATTCATTTTTAAAATGCGGAAGCGATATTTATCAGGAAAATGATGGTTTTATAGTGGTAAAAAATAAAGTTTATAATGATTGCGATTTATATTTACTTCCTGTTGATAATGGAACTGTTCATATTGTATTAGGGAATATAACCGATAATAAATGGAACTATTTTGAAAATGATGTAACGTTGGGTAATCCAAAAAAAATAAAAATTGATTATAAAAAAGCGGAGGTACAAATTGATGCCAGTAATAGACAAGTTTTAAGAGATCAGATAAAAAGTGATTTGGTTAAATTAAGATTGGATAAGGCGATTAAGTTTTTGGATAAAAATGATTTAGGAAAAGTCGCCTGGTATGTTTTTGAATATAGAGAAAAAAATGATGAACAAATAATCAGCCAGAAGATTTTGGACAATTTGTTTGTTCTAGGGTCAATTATTAGTCCAGATAAAATCAAGGGGAACTATAAATGGTTAGATTTGTATACTGATTTAATTAAAAATACTCTTGAGCTAAAATCAAAGAGAAAAAACATTTCTTGGGGGTCTTCTATTGCTTTGATGCGGTTGGAAAATATGGAAGATAAAGTTAGTGAGATGATGAAGAATAAAAAATATCCTGATTATTCACTGGTCGTGGTTTTGGCTGTGGGATATGGTAATGAAGCGGTGAAAATGTGAGATTTTATTCTTTAATCCTATGGTTGTAATTTTGGTTGAGGGATTGGTAGGCTATTAAAATCAAAAAACATTTTGTAAATTAAATGATTGAAATTAAAATTTTTTGGGATATGTGAGCATTTGGTTGGTGAATTAATACTATCTTCTAATATTTTTTTGAATTCATCATTATTGCACCGGATGGCAGCACTGATGATTCGGCTTTGTGTTTCTGGGGTAAAACCAAAGAGTGATTTCCGATTGATTGTGTCTTTTGCATTGTCAATTTTTTGGATTAGTTGTTGCATTTTTCGATTGGCAGTTTCCGGATAAAAACAGGCAAAAATTATGGCAGCTTCTTGAAAATATGTTTCTAAAGTTTTATTTCCTTGATAAGCTGAAATTAGCTCTTGATATGTTTTTTCGGTGGTGGTTAGATAAGTTTCTGTATCCTGATCTTTTTGAAGGATGGCAAATCTAAGAAAATTGTCTCCGGTTTGTTTTAAAAAGAGTTGTACGGATGAGTGTTTTTGATCTTCTTTATTCTGATGATTTTCATCGTTATTTTTGGGTGTTTCTTGATATTGTTTTTTGAGTGAATTAAATAATTCAGTGTTGGTACGGAGATGGTGTTCGACGTTTGGTCCATATCGAAGGAAATAATAAAAAAGTAAATTTAGATTTCCATTTATGAAAGGATTATCTTTGTTTGTAGTAATTAAATCAGCAAAACTTCTTGAATTTTCGGAAATGAATTTTTCAGCGTTATACATTTCCCGAAAGACAATGATTTTAATCATATCGTTATTTTCAAAGAAAGGATTTTTGCCAAATCGATATCGTTTTGTTTGGATTGATGCCATAATTCGATCGCATTGTCGTAACATTGGCTCATAATTTAAAGGGAAAAGCGCTGCGTAGGCTTTAATTGTTTGGGAGTCGAAAAAAGAGTAACTTTTATTTTTTTCTTGGCTTTCATTGCAACTTTCAACTAATTTTCTTAAATTTGATTCAGCTCTAGTTTGATAGCGGGATAAAAAATACTCCAATACCCAGTCGGTAAAAAAATTTTTATTAGGAAACATATTTCTTAATTCGGCAAATGTGTATAGATGATTAGTTTCTAGACTTGTTTCTTCAGTTGGAGTGGTTGAAGGTGTAGTGCTGGTGTTTCTGGATATTATTTCTGGTTCAGTTATTTGGGTGATTTTTGTTTCAGGCTGGTCGATTAGATAAATAAAGCAGGTTCTTTGGGGGGCACGAGTCGGTGTTTCTATGGATGGTTTTTGAGGTGGAGTTGATGGATCTGGTTTTTCGATATCACAAGTTGGTGGTTTTGTTTGATTGTCAGGGGTTTTTTGGGATTGTAATTCAAGTTCGATTGCTTGGCTGATATTTTGCGGATTTTGTTTGATGACATCTTCTATATCTCTTAATGATAAGTCGTGACGATATTTACAGTGAATATCAAACAAAACCTCAAATCGATCTGAGGCTATAAGATGAGGTGAACTAATTATTAGTCTTAACAAATCACTATCGTTGCTTCCGGTGTGTTTGAAACTTTTTATTGATTTTCTTGAAAAAACTAGATAACTTTCAATTAAATCAGCTCTTGGAATATTTTGGATTTCGGGATTGGAGTGAGCAATTTCGAGACAGATTCCAAGTCCTTTACAAAACGCGGTGTAAAAATATGATTCATTTGGCTCAATGTCAATGACGGATTTATGTGCCAGTTCCATTTGTGACATATATTCTTCTGAGGAAGATATTATTTGAAGACCAACACTGGAAATTTGAGGGTGAGGATTAAAATATGGGGAATTGGGGTTCTGACGAATCAAATCCGTAATATGGGTTAACTCTTTCTCTCGAGATTTTGTCGGGCGGAGACCTGCTTTCTCCTGTTCTTGCATTTGCCTTATTTTATCAGAAAATTTTTTCTAGTGTATTAGAAAGTTGTTCTTTAGAGTTTGTTGATTTCAGAAAGGAGTCGAGAAAGAATTTGGTCTTCTGGAATGGTGCAAATAATTTGATCTTTTTTGAAAATGACTCCTTGGTGGTGACCACCAGCAACGCCAATATCGGCTTCTTTGGCTTCGCCGGGTCCATTGACGACACAACCCATAACAGCAACAGTAATAGGTTTGTCTACAGACAAGAGGGCTTTTTCAACTTTGTTAGCTAATCCAATTAAATCAATTTCGGTACGACCACAAGTAGGACAGGAAATTAAATTAACTCCCCTATTTCGAAGTTTGAGTGATTTTAAAATTTCCCAACCAACACGGACTTCTTCGATTGGATCGCCGGTTAAAGAGACACGAATGGTATCACCTAAGCCTTCAAAAAGCATAATGCCTAAGCCGACGGAACTTTTGACGGTGCCAATGTTTAAAGTACCAGCTTCGGTAATACCGAGGTGTAAAGGGTAATCAACTTTTTGAGATAAAAGACGATAAGCTTCAACAGTTCGTTGAATATCGGAAGCTTTCATAGAAATAACGATATTATGAAAGTTTAATTTTTCTAAAATTTGGATATGTTTGAGAGCACTTTCGACCATAGCTTGGGCAGTGCGACCATACTTTGCCTCGGCTTCTTTTTCGAGAGATCCGGTATTAATACCGATACGGATAGGGATATTTTTATCTTTACAAGCATCGACAACTTTTTTAACATTTTCATCAGAACCGATATTGCCGGGATTAATTCTGACTTTATCAACGCCGTTTTTGATTGATTCTAAGGCTAATTTATAGTCAAAGTGAATATCGGCTACTAGAGGAATATGAATATTTTTTTTAATATCCTTGATAGCTTTGGCAGCAGCCATATCAGGAACAGCGACACGGATGATTTCGCAACCAGCATTTTCCAGATCTAAAATTTGTTTAATGGTGGCAGCAGAATCACGTGTGTCAGTGTTACACATTGATTGAACTAGTATGGGATTTCCTCCGCCAATTTTGAGATTACCAATTTGAACTGTACGAGTTTGTTTCATAATTTATTAGTCGTGGTATTTGGAAATTACCTTTGTGGTCGCTACAGGACTCGGACCTGTGACAACTACAATGTGAATGTAGTGCTCTACCAACTGAGCTAAGCGACCGTGAATTTTTAAATTCCTAGTATTTTGTAATTATATCAGCTAGAATTTGAAGTATGAAATCTAACTATAAATATCAGAGAGGGTTTGCTTTGGGAAAGTTTTTTCTTGAATTTATCCAATCAATAGTTTTAGCTTTATCGGTTTTTGTGTTGTTCTATTTATTTGTAGCTCAACCCAATGAAGTTAAGGGAAGTTCAATGTTTCCTACTTTTAAAAATGGTGAATATTTGTTGACAGAGAAGATTAGTTATCAATTTAATAATCCACAAAGGGGTGATGTGGTTATATTTAAGGCACCTCCAAGTGAGCCGTGTGCTGAAGATGAATGTGAATATATAAAAAGAGTCATAGGTTTGCCGGGCGATAGAGTAATGGTAAAAGAAGGAGATGTTTTTGTTAATGGAGAGATGATAGATCAATCATTTTTACCGGAAAAAGTTTATACATCAGAGGGAGAATATATGGCCGAGGGCGAGGAGAAAGAAGTCCCTGAAGGCGAATATTTGTGTTTTGGTGATAATCGACCAAATTCTAGGGATGGACGAGAGTTTGGTCCGATTAATAGAGATTTGATAATAGGTAAGGCGTTTTTAAGATATTGGCCTATTGGTTCAATTGGGTTGATTCCAAAAGTAAATTTTTAGTCTTGATCTTTAGGGTTGGTTAATTCTTTATGACAGATTTGTTTGTAGAGATTTTTTAAGTTTTGAAATCGATCATCGATTGGTCCTTTAAATTGGAAAGTGACTTGGGTAACAACATTGGTTTGGGTAATCTTGACATTAGTGGTTTTATCATTAAAAAACCCCTTAAAATCGGTACTAATATTGTCGAGACGTGATTTGAGAAATTGGGGAATATTTTCTTTAGTAATTGGGACACTCCCCTCTTCAATTTTTTTCTTCATACGGCGAGCGATATCTTCGGCTCGTCTGACGGAGGCTTTTTCTTTAAGAATAATTTTGTAGGCTTCGATGGTTAGACGAGTATCTCCGATACTAGAGAGAGCTCTGGCGTGGCCTTCTGAAATAAGCCCAGATAATAGGCCGTCTTTAAGAGCGTCTGGTAAAGTTAATAACTTTAAACAATTAATGACATAAGGAACACTTTTGCTGACTTTTTTGGCAATTTGATGATTATCGAATTGAAATTCATCTTTGAGTCGAAGAAAAGCTTTGGCTCGTTCGATTGGATTTAAATCTTTTCGTTGAACATTTTCAACAATAGCCATTTCTAGCATTTGTTGGGGATTAGTTTCCTTAACGATCGCTGGGACGTATTCGAGTTTTAATATTCTGGCGGACCGCCAACGGCGTTCACCAGCGATGATTTGATATCCAGCTGGGGTTTTGGCGACAATAAGTGGTTCTAAAATACCGTGTTCACGAATAGACTCGACTAATTCAGAAACTGATTCCGGAGAGATAATACCTCGCGGTTGGAGTGGATTTGGTTCTAATTGGTTGGTAGGAATTTGAGTAACCTGCTTCATCATAAAATAAGGTTACTATGAAAATTATCGTGAAAAAAGGAGACAAAAGTGTGTCAAAAGAAATCAATTAGCCTTTGATGACAGAAACAAAACTTTTACCCAATCTTTTGAAGAATTTTACAACACCGGGTCTGATAGCGTAGATAGTATAATCTTTTCCAACTTTGGTTCCCTGTCCAGCGTGAAAACTGGAACCAACTTGGCGGATAATGATTTGTCCAACTTCAGCTTTTTGACCACCAAATTTTTTGACACCTCGACGTTGACCGGGTCGATTGGCTTTTTGATTTGTTTTTCCTTGTGATTTTGTATGTGCCATATTTAGTTACTTAAAAGTTATAAAGTAATTTTAGTGATTTGAATTTGAGTTAATTGAGATCGGAAACCACGAGTTTTACGGTAACGTGATTTATGGAGATACTTAAAAACCCGAACTTTTTCACCTTTGAAATTCTTGAGAACAGTAAATTCAACAGAAGCACCTTTGACAGTAGGGGTACCTGTCTCTTATACACATCT
>JAHBAQ020000048.1 GCA_018500045.2 Candidatus Shapirobacteria bacterium
AGTTTGTTATATGACCAATGCTTGGGATTTTGCTGTTTATGGTTTGGTTTTAGCTATTTTCACCTTTTTAATTAATTTTCAAAAAAATGGACTCAAAAGTTTAATCAGAACCGCCTTTAATGGTTTATTAGTCATTATTTTTTGGTACATTTTTTCTTTTCCTTTTTCTCTCAAATTTATCCCTATGATGGAGGGTATAAAAATTTCTGATGGCCACAGTCCTTTCTATCAACTTTTTATTCTTTATGGTGGATTTTGGTTAATTTGTTTACCTTTTATTGTCAAAATAATTCAATTACTCTTTCAAAAACAATTTAAAAAAATCAATTATTCTCATTTGTTTGTTTTTTCTTTAATTACTACCGCTACGATTTTAATTATTATCCCTGAACTTATTTACATAAAAGACATCTATATCTACGAACACCGCCGAGCCAACACTATGTTCAAACTTGTTTATCAGGCGTTCATTCTTTATTCATTAGCCGGTGGTTACATTTTAGTTAACACCTCATCTTTGTTCAAATCCGTCTTTAAAAATTTTTACAAAATTATTTTTGCTCTAATTTTTATTATTCATTTAGCCTATCCTTACTTTGCTGTTAAATCTTACTACGACGATCTTAAACAATACAAAGGTCTCGATGGTCTGAAATATCTCAAAGAACTTTATCCAGATAATTACCTTACTGTTCTTTGGATTAACAAAAATATCTCAGGACAACCAGTTATTTTAGAAGCAGCCGGTGATAGCTACACTAATTTTAACCACATCTCCTCTGCTACCGGTCTACCCACCGTTCAAGGTTGGATAGTTCACGAATGGCTCTGGCGTGGCGGTTTTTATGCTCCCCCCCCCCCCCAAAAAAACGTTGATACTATTTATAACTCAAACGATCTTTTAGAAATTAAATCTCTAATCAATAAATACCAAATTAAATATATTTTTGTTGGTGCCAAAGAATACGAAAAGTATGAAACTCTTGATCCAAAAAAATTTGAAAATCTTGGCGCTAAGATTATTTTTCATTCTGGTCAAACGGCTATTTACCAACTATAGTAGATTTACACATGTCTGATATTTTAGAAGGTCTTAATCCTCAACAACAAGAAGCGGTTACTCACACTGGTTCGCCTCTTTTGCTTTTAGCCGGTGCCGGTTCGGGTAAAACTCGCGTCCTCACTCATCGGGCTGCCTATTTTATTGCCCAAAAACTTGCTACTCCCGACCAAATTCTCCTTTTGACCTTTACCAATAAAGCTGCTGAAGAAATGAAACAGCGGATGGATAAACTTTTGGGTCCAAAAAAAAATGATAAAAAAATGTTTGCTGGTACATTTCACGCTTTTTGTTGTAAGGTCTTGCGTCAGGACGGCCATCACCTAGGTATTGATCCAAAATTTGTTATTTACGACACCAACGATCAAGAAGATTTAATCAAAATGTCTCTTATTGACCTTAATTTAAACCCCAAAGAGTTCAAACCTGCCAGTATTATGTATTTTATTGAGGCTGCCAAAAATTCTTTCCAAACTCCCAAAGATATGATGGCTCAATCGCATGGTTTTTGGCAAGAATACGCCGCCAAGGTCTATCAGGTTTATCAAAAAAAGATGACTGAATATCAGGCCTTAGATTTTAATGATTTGCTTTTCAAAACCGTTCAGTTATTTATTGAACATCCAAAGGTCCTCGAAAAATATCAGGACATTTATCGTTTTATTTTGGTCGACGAGTATCAAGATACTAATCAAATTCAATATTTATTGACCAAACTTTTAGCCCAAAAATACCGCCAAATTACTGCAGTCGGCGATGCTTCTCAGGCTATTTATGGTTGGCGTGGTGCCGATTTTAAGAACTTAATGAATTTGGTGGCCGATTTTAAAGATACTAAAATTATTAATTTGGAGCAAAACTATCGCTCCACTCAAATAATTCTCGATGCCGCCAATGCTGTTATTTGCAAAAATACTTCTCACCCGGTCCTAAAATTATTTACCAACAAAAAATCAGAAGATAAAATTAAATTGTTCGAGGCTGATTCCGAAATCGCTGAAGCCGAATTTATTGCTCAAAAAATTAAATTTATCCAGGATAACCAAAAAATTCCTCTTCGAAATATTGCCGTTCTTTACCGAATGAATGCTCAGTCCCGCGTCTTGGAAGAAGGTTTTTTGAAATACAGCATCCCTTATGTTCTTATCGGTGGTACCAGGTTTTACGAACGTGCTGAAGTTAAAGATATTTTATCTATGATTCGTTTTGCCGATAATCCCAAAGATAAAGTTTCTTCCGACAGATTAGGTAAAGTTTTTGGTAAACGTCGTTTGGTTGTTTTTATGGACCACCTCAATAATATTGATGTTGCTAAAATGTCGTCTTTAGATGTTATGGAATCTTTAATCGTTAATTCTGGTTATCTTGATCGCTATGACCCCAAAGACGAAGATGATCAAAAGAAAATTGAAAACATTAAAGAATTAAAATCAGTTGCTTCCACTTTTCCCAAATTAGCTGACTTTTTAGAAAACGTTTCACTTGTTCAACAAGAATATTCTTTGCAGGAAAAAAACAAAAAAAAGGAAAATCGTGACGGCGTTCGACTAATGACTCTCCACGGCGCCAAAGGTTTAGAGTTTGAAGTCGTGTTTTTAGTTGGTTTCGAGGAGGGGATTTTGCCTCATTCTCGTTGTCTTGTTGACGAAACCGAAGTCGAAGAAGAGCGTCGTCTTTGTTATGTTGGTATTACCCGAGCCAAAGATTATTTATATATTACTTATGCCAGTCAGCGCCTTTATTTCGGCAAAAGTTCTCTCAACGAACCCAGTCGTTTCTTGGCCGATATTCCCAACAATTTGGTAGAATTAGAAGAAAGATTAGAAACGGTTCGCGACTATCGTCACCGTCGTAATAATTCCGACGACGACCTCATCTACGACCCCGATATTTATTAAGTTTTGTTCTAAAAAATATGATTACACATATTTTAGTTGACGTTCATGGTGTTTTAACTCAAGGCGATGAACGGCAAAAATTTATGTCTGAATTTGAAAAAGAATTCGACGTAAGTGCTGTTGAGCATAATAACTTTTGGAAAGATTTTGTTTCTCGCTTAGATAAGTCTCAAATTAATTCACAACAATATTTAGATTCTTTTAATCAAATCTTTAAAACAAATTTAACTCCTCAAAAATATTTTGAATTATTTTCCCAACAAATTAATCCCAATAAATTTTTACTTAATTATTTTTCTAACTGTCTCTTATACACATCT
>JAHBAQ020000005.1 GCA_018500045.2 Candidatus Shapirobacteria bacterium
CATTGGCAGTGCTCAAAAAATTAAGGCCAAATCTGAAGCTAAAGCTAAAAATAAAATTTATCAATCTGAATTACAGTTAGACAAAGCTGATTCCAAAAAAGAATCAAAAGAAGATCCTAACGTCGCCAATATTGCTCCAGTCTTTAAACCAAACACTGGCACTATGGCTCCGACTGCAGCCCTAAGTTCTTCCGGCAATCAAATTTGGGAATATCCCTCCATTGATATTTTCGATAATACTCCTGGTGCCAAAGCTGACAGGGGAGATATCCGCAAAAATGCCCAAACTATCGAGCAAACTCTTGATTCATTTGGTATCACCGCCCGAGTTGCTGAAATTAATGACAGTCCTTCGGTTACTCAGTACGCTCTCGAAGTTGCTTTGGGTACTAAGTTAGCCAAAATTATGAGTTTAAGCAACGACTTGGCTATGGCCCTTGCTGCCCCAGGTGGTATGATTCGTGTCGAAGCGCCAATTCCTGGTCGAGCTTTAGTCGGTATCGAAGTTCCTAATCGTTCTCTCGAAGTTGTTCCTATCAGAAAAATTTTGGAATCTGAGGCCATGAAAACTGCCAAAAATAAAATTACTGTACCATTAGGTCTTGATGTTGCCGGTAAAGCTAAAGTTGCCGATATTGCCAAGATGCCCCACGTTCTTATCGCTGGTCAAACCGGTTCTGGTAAATCTGTCTGTGTTAATTCTTGGATCGCCAGTATTTTATTCCGCGCTTCTCCAGACGAAGTTAGACTCATTATGGTCGATCCTAAGCGTGTCGAACTTACCCCGTATAACGGTATTCCTCATTTATTAGTCCCGGTTATCGTTGAACCGGAAAAAGTTATTTCTGCTCTCAAGTGGGGTGTGGCCGAAATGGAACGTCGTTATAAAACTTTTACCGAAGTTGGTGCTAAAAATATTGAAGCTTACAATAATCTTTCCGGTTTTCAATCAATGCCTTACATCGTTGTTTTTATCGACGAATTGGCCGAAATTATGTTATTCTCTCCATCAGAAGTCGAAGACAACATTTGTCGTTTAGCTCAAATGGCTCGGGCTGTCGGGATTCATTTAGTTTTAGCTACCCAGCGTCCATCAGTCAACGTCATCACTGGTTTGATCAAAGCTAACATTCCTACACGTCTCTCTTTTGCTGTAGCTTCAGTTACTGATTCGCGGGTTATTCTTGATGCTCCTGGTGCTGAAAAATTACTTGGTCGAGGAGATATGCTTTATATGCCGCCGGATTTAGCCAAACCAGTCCGTATTCAAGGCTGTTTTGTTAATGATAAAGACCTTAATAACTTAATCGAATATCTTAAAGCTCAAAAAACTACTGAATACGATGAGCAAATTCTTAATCAACCAGTTGCCGGTACTCACGGGTCTGCTAAAAATGCCCCGTCTACAGGTGAAAGTCTTGAAGAAAAAGATCCTATGTTTGATGAAGCCGTCAAATTAGTTCAAGATTTAGGTAAAGCCTCTTCTTCTTTAATGCAACGTCGTCTTAAATTGGGTTATGCCCGAGCCGCTCGGGTTCTTGACCAACTCGAACAAGCCGGCATTGTTGGCCCGGCCAACGGAGCTAAGCCCAGAGAAATTTTAATTGCTCATAATACTCCCAGTGATAACGCTGAGTAAAAATAGCCTATGTTTTATGCCTGTTCATTACTCAAAAACACTCGTCTCGACAAAGAATGGGAGTTAATCGATATTTCCAAAAAAATCAAAGTTCCGGTTAAATATCTTGAGGCTATCGAAAATGAGCAGATAAATTGTTTTCCTCAAGAACCATATTGTTCCTTAATCATCAAAGATTATGCTGATTACTTAGGCCTAAATGGTACCGATATCTTAGCCTTATTCCGTCGTGATTTTGAGCAAAAACGCAAACAAAAAACCACTCGAAATAATTCTTTTTCTTTTACTCCTCGCTTTACCTTTATAGTTTCCCTTATTGCTGTTATTGTTTTATTTTCTGGTTATTTAATTTCTGAATATTACAAATTTCATCAACCCCCAAAACTGAAAATTAACTGGCCCTTAGAATTTACTTTATCCAGTTCTACTTTTGATATTACTGGGACTACTGATCCGGAATCTACTATTAGAATTAATGATGATTTAATTTTGGTCAATAACGATGGCACTTTCGAAAAAAAAGTCTCACTCTCTAATGGTGATAACAAAATTATCATTGAATCGACCTCACCCAATGGTAAAAAAACCGTCGAAGAAAAAATAATCAATTCTTCACTCTGATCAAAAATTAGTTTATACTTTTTATATGGAACTTACTCAAATAGTCATTATCATCAGTCTTTTATGTATTACCGGAATCATTGTTGCCTCAGGTATTTGGCTCATCAAAGTCTTCAAAGAACTCCGAACTACTATCACTAAAACTAATTTAATTCTCGACGATGCTCATGAAATAACCACTTCGGTTGCCAAGCCGGTTTCTTCTATCTCTGAATTTGTTATGGGTTTCAAAAATGGTTTCTCTTTCTTTAATAATTTATTCGATAAAAAGAATAAAACCGATGACTAATTGCGATTGTCGTCATTCAGATTGTAATTGCGGTTCTTCCAATTCGGGTTTTATCTTTGGTTTGATTTGTGGTGCCATTATTGGAGCCGTCATTGCTGTCATTATTTACAAAAATAATAAAACCGAAGTCTTTGAAAAACTCGAACAAAAAATAAAATCCTTTTTTGAAGACTTTATTCCCAAAACAGAATCCCCTCCAACTCCAAAATCCTCTCCCAGAAAAATCCTCGCAAAATTAGAAACCAAGTCTGAAATTAAACCAATATTTGTCAAATCCAAGAAACCCATCCCTAAAACATTCATCAAACCTAAGAAATAGCTTTCCTGATATAATTCCTCTTATGAAAGCCCGAGAATTAAAGGATAAATTCATCAATTTTTTTGTCTCTCAACAACACGTTGAGATTCCTTCCGCCCGTATAATTCCTGAAAATGACCCCACCACTCTTTTTATTTCTGCCGGTATGCATCCTTTGGTTCCATTTTTACTTGGTGAGTCTCATCCATTAGGCAAACGTCTGACCGATGTTCAAAAATGCGTTCGCACTGGTGATATTGATGATGTCGGCGATGAAACTCATAACACTTTTTTTGAAATGTTAGGCAATTGGTCGCTGGGCGATTATTTCAAAAAAGATATGATACCTTGGAGTTATAAATTTTTAACTCAAGAATTAAAAATCAATCCCGAGCATCTTCACGTTACTTGTTTTGAGGGCGATGCTGATGCCCCCAAAGACACTGAATCTTACGATCTTTGGCATAGTCAGGGAATTTCTGAAGACAGAATTCATTATTTACCCAAAAAAGATAATTGGTGGGGTCCGGCTGGTTCTGTTGGTCCTTGTGGTCCTGATACTGAAATGTTTATTGATACTAATCCGAATGCTGGCCCAATTGATTTTGTTACTGGTTGTAAACAAAGGCGTATTATTGAAATCTGGAATGACGTTTTTATGCAGTATTACAAAGATGCTGATGGTAAATTTTCTGAAATGCCCCAAAAAAATGTCGATACTGGTATGGGTGTTGAAAGAACCACTGCTATTTTATCCGGTTTTTCCGATAATTATTTATCCAGTATTTGGCAACCAATTATTCAAAAAATCGAAGAAATTAGTCACAAAAAATATTCTGAATACACTAAATCTATCCGCATTATTGCTGATCATATTCGTTCCGCTGTTTTTATTATTGCTGACGGGATCGAACCAAGTAATAAAGAAGCTGGTTATGTTTTACGCCGTCTTATCCGCCGTGCTGTTCGTCAAGGCAAAATTTTAGGCATTGAAACTAACTTCATTTCTAAAATCGCCGATGCTGTTTTAGACAATCAAGAAAATTATGCTGGCATTTATCCAGAGTTAAATCAAAACCGAGAAAGAATTATTTCTATTTTAGATGCCGAAGAAAATAAATTCCGCAAAACCCTTAACAACGGTCTTCGCGAAATCAATAAATTAATCGAGAGGAGTAAATCCGTTAGTGGTAAAGAAGCCTTTACTCTTTACGAAAGTTTTGGTTTTCCCGTCGAAATGATTCAAGAAGAACTAGAAAAAAATAATTTATCTTTAGATATTGATGAATTCAATCAAGCCAAAGAAGATCACCAAAAACTATCGCAAACTTTATCTGCTGGTAAATTCAAATCTGGTTTAGCCGATAATTCGGAAATTATTACCAAATATCATACTACTACTCATTTGCTTCATACTGCCCTCAGAAAAATTTTAGGTGACCACGTTCAACAATCCGGTTCCAATATTACTGCTGACAGATTACGTTTCGATTTTTCTCACAACGAAAAATTAACCGACGAACAACTCAAACAAGTTTCTGATTTAGTTAATCAACAAATTAAATCCAGTTTAGTTGTCACCAAAGAAACTATCCCTTTTACTCAAGCTCAAAAAGAAGGCGCTATTGCTTTTTTTGGTAGTAAATATCCCGAAATTGTCAGCGTCTACACTATCGGTCCCAAAGATTCTTATTTTTCCAAAGAAGTTTGTACTGGTCCTCATGTCAACAATACTAATGAATTAGGAACTTTTGAAATCACCAAAGAAGAATCTGCTGGTTCCGGCAAACGCCGCATCTACGCCATATTAAAATAAAATTATCGTCTTACAATGTCTTGGTAGGGGATTTTTTCCAGTCGATCGTTAGCGTATACGTACAAACTCTTACCACCACCATCTTCTAAAATTTGCCTTAACTGCTCAATATCAACTATAAATTCACTTTCTTCTAACGGGTTAACTAATTTTTCAGGAAAATTTAAAGCCGTATAACCATTTAAATGATCGATTTCGTGTTGGCTAGCATTAAAATATTCCAAATTTTTTGATTCAACTTCTTCATATTTTGGTAAACCCATTCCCGACATATAAAACAAACCACTTAATTTAAAATCGGTAGGCCTTCTAACTAACATTAAAGTTTGATCAAAATCTACTGATCCACAACCTTCAAACCCTAAATAAGTCTCTCTGTTTTTTACTTTAATTCGTGGATTAATAATTAGTGTATCTTCTAACACTGAACTCTCACCTCCGCCATAAATCTCTGGCCTTAAAAATATTATTCTACAATGGCTTTGATATCCACTCCGTTGTTTAATCAACTCCAAAGGAATTTGGTTCATCGCCAAACCGCAATATATGTTTGTTTGACAAATTTCTTTGGATAATTCAAATAAATCTTTTAAATCAGCTCCATTAATCTTACTCCCCGGAATCAGGGTAGTTTTTTGCAGTTCACCGTGTTGGATCAAATTAATTCTTTCCATTTAAGCAGTGATTTTACCATTTTAATCAAATAAAAGACAAATTTCTTAAAAGTTCCCATTTTTCGCCATTTCATAGTATTCTTATACTATGGAGGGGAATAGTTTCTGGTTAATTTATATTCAAGATGACCAGGTATGCGTTTCCTTAATTTCTCAGGAGAATAAAACATTTCGGGTTGTTTCTATCGGACCACAAAAGCCTTGGGATTCTTTTAGTAGTGATATTTTAGTCAAATCTATTGATGAATCTCTTTCTGTAGCTTCACTCAACGCCAATATTACCGAAGATCAGGAGCCAGCACAAGCCGCTTTTGTTGTTCCACCGTTTTGGGTCAGTAATGATGGCAAAATTATGCCGTCAAAACTTAAATTCATCAAAGATATTTGTAAAGAACTGTCTCTCACCCCGACTGGTTTTTTAGCTGAAGACGAATCTTTGGTAGAAGAATCAAATAAAACTGATGGTTTTCCTGCCAGTTTTATTCTTTTACACCTATCAAAACAGGAATTTTACTTGTCTTTGGTCTATTTAGGTCATATTAAGGAAAGAATTAAAAAAGGTTTTGATGGGGAATTTACTGGCCAAATTTTGGAATCAGCTATTTTAGAATTAAAAACCGATTCTACCTTACCTCCGCAAATTATTATTTTTGGCGATGCCACCCCGGAAACAATTTCTTCTCTAAAAAATTTTCCTTGGGTCGGTAAAAAAAATATCGAAACTTTCCTTCACTTCCCGGATATTAAACTATATTCATCTAACGATCTGATTACTACTTTTACTAAAATTATTTCCAATCAAATAAATCCCACCAAAAATCAAATAAACAAAACACCCGATTTAATCGAAGATGACATTGATCCCAACTTAGAAAAAACTGAAATTAAAGAAAATATTGTTGAAGCTACTGAAATAGTCCCTGATACCAACGAAGTAGAAGAAGAAATTTTAAAAGAAGTTCTTCCTGAAGATTTAGGTTTTTCTATTCCAAATCAACCCTTACCAATTATCACCGCCGACCAATTACCTCCATCTCTCGATATTTCTCCAGAACCAAATCTTGATCCATTTCAACCGCCGGTTATTACCCCTCCAATTCTACCTGGCGAATCATTAGAAAAAAAGAAAATTGTTTTTAAATTTCCCCGGCTTAAATTTTCCAAACTCAAAGTCAATTATAATATTTTCTGGATTATCTTAGCTATTTTACCTTTTTTGGCTATTGCTCCTCTTTTTTTAATTTCTGCCAAAATCACCTTATTTACCACCCCTTATCAGTTTGATAAATCAGTTCCAATTACCCTAAAAATCGATGCTACTCCAGCCGACATCAGTAAATCTATCATCCCTGTCCAAAAAGAAACTATTCAGGTCAATGCTTCAGCTACAGTCGAAACTACCGGTCAAAAAACTGTTGGTGATAAAGCCAAAGGAGAAATTATTATTTTTAATAAACTTGATAAGACACAAAATATCCCTAAAGGTTCAATATTAACTGATTCTTCGGGTAAAAAATTTGAATTACCCACCGCCGTTTCTGTTAATGCTAGTAGTTCTGATTTAGAAAAAGGTGTTATTACTTTGGGTCAAACTAAAACTGTAATTTTAGCTAGTGACATTGGTTCCGAATTTAATTTAGCCGCTGATGTCAAATTAACTTTCAAAGATTTTCCTGAAACCAATATAATTGCTAAAACCGATTCAGCCTTTACCGGCGGTAGTAAACAACAAATTCGAGCTGTTAGTCAAGCTGATAAAACTGCTGTTCAATCCAAAATCGACGAAGAAATTGCCAAAAATATCGATAATCAGATCAATCAAAAAGTCGGTAATATTTCTGGCGTTATCAAAGGTACAATTCAAAGCCAAAAAGATAATCTCGAATTAAGTCGAGAGATTGGAGAAGCTGCCGACGAATTAAAAGCCACTGTTAATGCCACCGTCTCTGTTTTTCTTCTTCCTGACAGTGTAAAAGATCAAATTATCAAACACTTTTTATCGTCAGAATCTGATTTCAATAATATTGAATACCAATCTGGTAACTTCAATTTATCCTTCAATATTACCAAAACGGAGTTATCTCAAGCTGTCGGTACTTTAAATTTATCCGGTAAATCACTACCTAAAGTCAATATTCCTCAAATCCAAAAATCTTTAGTCGCCAAAACCAATAATCAAGCCGGTGATATTATCAAAAAACTCGTTCCCCGAGCTTACAATTTCCATCTCACCAACAGTCTTCCTCTTTTACCTTTTAAGTCGGATAATATCAATATTGAAATTAAAACTGAAACCCTGTGAGTTATATTTATCTAAAAAAAGACACCCCCAAAAAAGGCCTGCCTAAACATAAAAAAATTATTATCCTGTTCTTAATTCTTACCGGATCATCCTTTCTTGCATTTGCTGTTTTGCCAATACTAAAATTCCAATTAGAATATTCTGGAAAATTTAAACAAATTATCGATCCTAGTGCTCCAAAATTGTCGACCTCAAATATTCTTGGAGACAGCACTGACTATACTCAACTATCCAATTGGTTTGTTAATACTCAAGAGAATCTACTGCCAGTTACCCAAATCGACACCTCTACTAAATCAACTTATTATCTTTCTATTCCCAAATTAAAAATTAGTGACGCTGTTGTTAAAATTGGGAGTATGGATTTAAACAAAAGTTTAATCCAATATCCCCAAACTGCTTTACCCGGACAACTTGGTAATACTGTTATTTTTGGCCATTCAGTTTTACCTCAATTTTTTAATCCCAAAAATTATCTCACCATCTTTTCTACTCTCTATAAGCTTAATCAAGGTGATGAAGTTTATCTTAAATACGACAAATCAAACTATAAGTACGTCGTGGAAGAAATGTATGAAGTGCAACCAACCAATATGTCAGTTCTGGAACAACGCTATGATGATAAAACTTTAACTATTATTACTTGTAGTCCCCCTGGCACCTATCTTCGTCGTTTGATTATTAAAGCCACCCTATCCACTAATTAGCCTTGATATAATACTTTATGAATGCGATTTCAATTGATTATGGTAACAAACGAATCGGTCTGGCTATTTCTATTCAGGGGATAATTCAACCACTTTGTGTTGTTCGAAATGATGACAAATTTTTGGATCAACTAAACAAAGTTATTCTTGATTATCAAATCGAAAAAATTTTTGTCGGTATTTCTCAAGGAGAATTTGCCATCCAAACTAAAAAATTTGTCGACAAACTCAAACACGTGATAACATTACCTATTGAAACTGTAGAGGAAGCTGTGAGTACTATCGAAGCTGACCAAATTTACTTGGCCAACAAAAAGCCAAAAAAAGACTACAAGAAAAACATTGACGCCATTGCTGCCGCAGTTATTTTAAAACGTGTTATTGGTTAAACAAAAAACTTATGATCAAAAACTTAATTGCCCCAATCCAAGCTTGGTTAATATC
>JAHBAQ020000031.1 GCA_018500045.2 Candidatus Shapirobacteria bacterium
CAAGCTACTGATTTTACTTTTACTATTTTTCTCTCCACTATTTCTCTTTCCGCTTTTTTAATGTTAATTCCTTCATATAGTGGTTTATCGGTTTTTTCTCGCGGTGAATTTTTATTTTTAGAATCTCTCGGAGTTATTTTTGCTTACCTTACTCTTTTTATTATCATTCTTTATTCTGTTTCTTATTTCTTTTTTAGCCAAAAAACCGGAGGTAAAACCGATGAAGAATAAACTTAAGCTGTATCGAATTCAAAAATCTTTAACCCAAGAAGACTTAGCCGACAAAATCGGTGTCAGTCGTCAGACAATTATCGCCATTGAAACTGGTCGCTATTTACCATCTATCACTTTAGCCTTTAAATTAGCCAAACTTTTTAAAGTTAGTATTGAAGATATATTTATTTATAAAAATAATTAATAAAATGCCAAAAAATAATCACCTCAAACAAATCTTAGTTCTTAGCAGTACTATCGGTCTCAGTCTTTTTATTTTATTTTTTGTCATTACTTGTACTTGGATCGGCTATGATGTCAAAAACCAATGTCTTCAAGCCAAAAAAGATTACGGCAATACTTGTACTGAATCTCTTATTAAATTAATTGAAGATAAAAATCGCAGTTTTGCTTCCCGTAACTCCGCTATTTGGGCCTTGGGGCAAATTGGCGATTCCACTGCCTTATCGGTTTTACAAAATCTTTATACCGGCAATATTCCTAATCGTGAACCACTTAACGAAACCATCAGTCAATACGAACTTCAAAAAGCCATCAAACTTCTCGATGGGGGAACCAATATTACCGCCATTTTCTGGCGCCACGGCATCAATTAAATATTCTTGTCTTTCAAACTAGTTTAGCTTGGGTTATACTCAAGTCGTGAAGTATTTATTTACCGTTTTGGCAATTTTTCTCAGCTGGACCGTCATTCTTATCATTATGCCGCTTCTTGATCCGTCTCGTCATCTATTTCTTTATTTTCTCGCCATTATCAACACTTTCGTCCTTTATCTCATTGGTTTCAAAAATAATTAATGTTTTCCAAAATTAATCGACTCACTTATCTTTCGTTTACCATTATTGGCTATCTTTTTTTATTAATTATTAATCGTCAAAAAGCTACCTCTTTTCTCTTTAATCGTTTTACTAAATTAGGTGGTATCTATATTAAATTTCTTCAACTTTTAGCTCTCAATCAAAATACCATTAGTATCGACGACCCCAACAATCTTCAAGAAATCTTAGCCGTCTACGATCAAGCCGGTTTTGAAACTATCGATATTACCAAAATTCTAGTGTCCGAATTAAAAGATAAGTCATCCCAAATTACTCCTGATTCACTTTCTCCCTTTGCTGCCGGATCTTTTGCTCAAGTTTATTCTGGTCAATTAAACGGCCAGCCAATTGTGATAAAAGTTCTCCGCCCCAGCGTCATTAAATACCTTCGTTTTGATCTCAATTTTTTGAGTTTAATCGTTAAATTTGTTTCTTTACCTAATGGTAATCAAATGCTTGATTTCGTATCGGTTTTTAATGATTTCAAAAATATTACTCTAGAGGAAATTAATTACTCTTCAGAAGTTAAAAACGCCGTTTCTTTTTATAAAAAAATGATCGGTCACTCAGCTATTGTCATCCCTCAAACCTATTCTGATTTTTGTACTGATCGTTTAATCATTCAGGAAAAAATTATCGGACTTCCTCTCACCAAAATTTTTTCACTCGATGTTCCCGACAAATCCAATTATATTTTAACCAATTACCAAACCGACCTAAATTATATTATGGAAGAACTGGCTACCGAACTTTTAGCTGGCAGTCTTCAAAATGGGGGGAGTCACGGCGACCCTCATCCGGGTAATATCTATATTTTACCCGACAACAAAGTTGCCCTAATTGATTTTGGTATTGGTTCATCGGTTCAAAAACACCAATCTGAACTACTTCAAGTTATCTCACAATATGTTTCTGCCTATAAAGGTGAATTCAATCCGGAAAAAATCTGTCAGGCTATAATTGCTTATTATGCTCCGTATCTTACCCAATCCATTCAAACTGTCAGCACTTTTTACGGCAAACAAGATTTAGTCCAAAAAACTCTTGCTGAATTAGGTAAATCGGCCGCTCAAACTCTCAGTCAACAGGGCGGTGATCCAGCCCTAATTTCTCTTATGGATCAGTACAAAATTCTTAATATTTTTTCTCAGGTCGTCAACAAAAACAATCGTTTTGCTATTAAAGTTTCTTTGGATTCTCCCGAATTTATGCGGGCTACTCAAATTTTTATGAAAATAATTCGTCTTCTCGGTTTAGATATGCAACTTCTCCGTCGGTCGTGGGAACGGGTTTTAAACCAAACTAATTTTAGCCAAACTTCACAAGCTGTGGCTAACTACGACAATGAATCTATTGATGATAGTTTCCATACTTTAGCCGTTTGGTTTGACAAGTTGCATTATTCCGACCCAAGTCTATATAATCGGGTTATGCAAAATTGGGAGGTAAGTCTATGAAACCAACTTCGTGGGTTGTCTTTTTAAAATACCCTTATTCTACTATCGTTATTGCTTGTGTCTGGATTGGCAGTGCCATTATGGTTTTTATCGACAGAAATTTACCCACTCTTACTATCGTCATTATTAACATTCTTTTTAGTTGGCTTATTTCCTGGCTTAGTTTCCGCACTGGTAAAATCCACTAGTTTTTTATTCTTCCGGTGGCAAAAATTCTTCGCCATTATCGCTCACTGTTTGTCCAGCTTTTAACCACAACACATAGTCACACCCGGTGGCTTTTTTAGCCTCTCTATCCCATCCCGAAGTTGAACATTTTTTCATTCTTTTACCATTAGCCGTAGTAAATAAAACCAATTTTTCCCCACACTTCGGACATTTTTCGTCCAAATTTTCCGAAGTTCCATTAACCCATTCCACATAATCACAACCAATTACCTTTTTTGCTTCTTTATCCCAACTTCCGGCACTACATTTTTTCATTTTCTTCCCAAATCGAGTTACCTGTAAAACCAAATTAGCCCCACACTTCGGACATTTTTCTTCCAATTCTTTTGGTTCTACCTCCAGCCATTTTACATAATCACAACCCTCATTTTTGTGAGTTTGCGGATTCCACGAACCTTGACTACATCGTTGTAATTTTCTTCCAGTTGCTGTTTCGGTAATTTCACCCAAATGGGCACCACACTTCGGACATTTTTCTTCATTTTGAGTCATATTTTATATCCTAGCATCTTCTCTTATTCAAAGCCATTATTAAATCAAAAACAAGCCTATTTTTTTATGTCTAAAATTATATATAATTTCATATGTTAAAATTTTCCGGTGTTGCCGGTAATATTCCAAAATACTATCTTTTTTCTTTTCTTAGAGACTTTACTCTTTTTTCCGCCGTTTTAGTTCCATTCTTTACTCAATGGGGCCATATTTCTCTTACCCAAGTTCAGTTACTCCAATCTTGGTTTATGCTTTGGATTTTCCTTTTAGAGGTCCCCACTGGTGCCGTCGCTGATTTCCTTGGTCGAAAAGTTTCCCTAATTTTAGGCGCCTTAACTATGACTATCGGGGTTATTGTTTATGGATCAATCCCAAATTTTTATATTTTTCTTTTGGGCGAATTTATTTTAGCCACTTCTTTGGCTCTAATGTCCGGAGCCGACAACGCTCTTCTTTACGATTCTCTCAAAGAATTAAATCGGGAAGATGAAATCAAAAAAATCACCGGACGATCCCATTCCTTTAATCTTTTTGGTTTGTTTATTTCGGCTCCAATTGGTTCTCTAATTGCCGCTAAATTTGGGCTCAACGCTCCTATGTATTTAAGTTCAATTGCCTATTTTATTGCCACTTTTGTTGCTTTAAGTTTTTCTGAAACCAAAATTCAAGATATTACCTCTGAATCAAAACGTTATTTAGACATAGTCAAACAAGGTTTTAAATATTTCAGAAATCAACCAACTCTTAAACTCCTGGCTCTTGACGCCATTTTAGTTAATTCCGCCGGTTACTTTATTATCTGGCTCTATCAACCACTTTTTACCAGTATTAATATTTCTGTTGCTTATTTTGGTTTGTTTCACGCCTTACTTGTTGGTTCAGAAATTTTAGTTTCCTCTAATTTTCAAAGACTGGAAAAACTTTTTGGTTCCGCCAAAAATTACCTTCGCTTTAGTGCCATTATTACCGCTATTTTCTTTCTAATCGTTGCTTTATTCCCCAACTTTTTCACCATTATTTTATTTTTAGTTTTTGCCGGAGGTTTTGGTCTTACCCGTATGGATTTAATGTCAGCTTATATGAATAAATTTATTCCCTCAAATCGCCGGGCTACTATTTTATCTTCTATTTCTATGTTTCGACGATTCGCTCTAGTCTTACTCAATCCTGTTATTGGTTTTACTGCCGACCGTTCGCTTTCCTTGGCTTTATTAATAATTAGTCTCTTACCTTTAGTCGTTTTCTTTTTTTCACCCATTACCCAAGAATCACTAGACGACACCAAATCAATACCTGTATAATGGATTTATGAAAACATATCTCGAAAAAATCATCCCGGCTTTTTTAGTCGTCATCTTTTTCTTTTTGGCTGCCTCTCTCTATTCCAAGTTTGGCAATCCGTTGTCTTTTTCTGTCAACAGTAATGTTACCAATAAAATGGATACCTTTACTGTTACTGGCGAAGGTAATATTTCCATCAAACCCGATGTTGCCTATGTTAGTGTTGGTATCCAAAAAAATGCCGCCACTGTCAAACAAGTTCAAACTCAAATTAACGAAGTAACCAATAAAATCATTGCCGGATTAAAAACAATCGGTATCGATAACAAAAATATTCAAACAGAAAATTATTCTATCAATCCTAATTACGATTGGTCCAGCGGTACCCAAAAAATAACCGGTTATACAGCCAACTCTCAATTAAAGGTTAAAATCACTGACCTTGATAAAATTAACGAAGTTATTGACTCAGCTACTACCAACGGTGCTAATCAGGTCAATAATATTACTCTAGACGTTGAAGATCGTGACACCGCCGAGGAATCAGCTCGCAAAGACGCTGTAGCCCAGGCCACCAAAAAAGCTGAAGCTGCTGCCAAGGCTGCTGGTTTCAAGCTCGGTAAAATCATCAGTTATTCAGAATATTCCAACGAAAGTAATATGATTCGTCCGGTTGCTTACAGTCTCAAAGGAGCTGGCATTGCCACCGATCAAGCCGCCAACACCAATGTTCAAACCGGCAGTGAAGAAGTCAAAATTACTGTCAACCTTAGTTATCAAATCAACTAACTTTTGTAATACTTTCTAGATTTGTGAGTTGTCTCTCAATTTGCTAAGATATAACCTTATGATTACGAAACTTGGCAAGCAAAAACTCGAAGAACATCTGACCCAATTGCAAGATGAATTAAATCGCACTTGTGAAGAACGCGGCAAAGCTGCCGAAGAAGGGGATTTAAAAGAAAACTCCGCTTATATTTTTTTAGGCGAGCGGGCTTTGGTTTTATACTCTCAAGTTGATCAAGTCAAAGCCGATCTTAAAACCTGTATCATCCAATCAGCTCCAACTCAAACTGACATTATTGTTTTTGGTAGTCGTGTCAAAATTAAATTCGAGTCCGACGGTCGCGAAATGGAAATTACTTTAGTTGGTAAAAACGATTCCAATCTTCAACCCAGTTGGATTTCTTGTGAAAGTCCTCTCGGTCAAGCCCTCTTAAATCAATCCAAAGGTGCCAAAGTTTCTGTCAACGACCAGCCAGTTTCTATTCTTGATATTGCTATTGGTGAAATTTAAATTCTCTCAATTTTAATTACTTTACTTGCATTTTTTTTAAACTCATACTAAAATAGTCTTAGTATGATTCAATTTAAAAATATTTCCGTTTCTGTTGATAAAAAACCAATTCTAAAAAACATTACTTTTGACCTAAAACCAGGCCAAATTACTGCTCTTATGGGGCCAAATGGTAGTGGTAAATCAACTGTTGCTCTCACTCTTGCCGGTCATCCCAATTACCAAATTACTTCGGGCCAAATTATTTTTGGGAAAATTGATATTTCTCAACTTTCTCCTGACGAACGCGCCAATTTGGGATTTTTTTTAGCCAGCCAGTCACCAGTGGCTATTCCTGGTCTAAATGTCAAAACTTTTCTTTGGCAAATTTTCAAAAAATTTCACCCCGATCAAAAAACTTCTCTTTCCGAATTTCGTAGTTGGTTGGCTTTCGAATCGGACACCTTAGGTATTAAATCAGAACTTCTCGACCGTAGTCTTAATGATGGGTTTTCTGGTGGCGAACGCAAAAAAATGGAAGTTCTCCAAATGTTAGTTTCTAATCCCAAATATTTAATTCTTGATGAAATTGACTCTGGGCTCGATATCGATGCTCTCAAAATTATCTCTCTTCGTATTCAAAAATTAGCTCAAGATTTAAATTCGGCCATTTTAATTATCACCCACGCTCCCAAAATTTTGGAATATTTGAAACCTAACCAGGTTTTGGTTTTAGATAAAGGTCAAATCAAAAAATCTGGTGACGCTTCTTTAGTTCAAAAAATTATTGACTCTGGTTTTAATTCCTAAAATTATGCCAACCACATCTTATAAAAAATTACCCTATGAATACGGATTTTCTGATCCAGAAATTTCTGTGTTCAAAACCAAACAGGGGATCAATCAAGATGTGGTCAAAACTATTTCTCTTCTCAAACACGAAGATGACAAAATGTATAATTTTCGTCTCCGGGCTTTTCAGTATTTCACCGATCAACCTATGCCCACTTGGGGACCGGATCTTTCCGATATAAATTTTGATGATATTTATTACTATCTCAAGCCTACTGACAAAGAAGGTCATAGTTGGGACGAAGTCCCTTCTGAAATCAAAAATACTTACGATAAACTTGGCATTCCCGAAGCCGAAAAACAATATCTTGGCGGTGTCAAAGCCCAATACGAATCGGAAGTTATTTACGGTTCATTAATGAAAAAACTAGCTGACCAGGGAGTTATCTTTTGTGGTATGGACGAAGCTCTCAAAAAATATCCCAAATTAGTTTGGCAATATTTTGGCAAAATTGTTCCGCCAGACGATAATAAATTCGCCTCTTTAAATAGTGCTGTTTGGTCTGGTGGTTCTTTTATTTATATCCCAAAAAATGTTCACGTCGAATTACCTCTTCAAACTTATTTTCGCATTAATAGCCAAAAGATGGGACAATTTGAACGTACTTTGATTATTGCCGATGAAGGTTCTTTTGTTCATTATATCGAAGGTTGTACCGCTCCAATTTATTCCACCGATTCTCTTCATGCTGCCGTGGTTGAAGTTTTTGTCAAAACCAATGCCCGGGTTCGTTATACTACTATCCAAAATTGGTCAACTAATGTCTACAACTTAGTTACCAAACGGGCCCAAGTCGAAGCCAATGGTGTTATGGAATGGGTCGATGGTAATCTTGGTAGTAAAGTCACTATGAAATACCCCAGTAACATTTTGGTTGGAGAAAATGCTCACGCCGAAGTTCTATCCATTGCTGTTGCTTCCGGTATCCAACATCTCGATGCTGGTGCCAAAGCTATTCATTTAGCCCCCAACACTACTAGTCGAATTGTGTCTAAATCGATTAGTCTCAACGGTGGTCGCAGTAGCTATCGCGGCACTGTCTATATTAGCCAAGGTGCTACCAACGCTCGTTCCAAAGTCGTTTGCGATGCTCTTATTTTAGATAAACTTTCCCGTTCCGACACTTATCCGATCAATAAAAATTCAGAACCTTCGGCATTTATCGAACACGAAGCCACTGTCAGTAAAATCGGTGAAGATCAACTTTTTTATCTTATGTCCCGCGGTTTTTCAGTAAACGAAGCCGAAGCTATGATTGTTAATGGATTTGTTGAGCCAATTGTCAAGCAGCTTCCTATGGAATACAGCTTAGAACTTAATCGTCTCATCAATTTACAAATGGAGGGTAGTGTTGCATGAAATACCACCAAATTTTAAATCAGCCTTACGATAGTCAAACTTTTACCAAAAATATTTTGGTTAAATCTAGCGAAACTCTAAATTTAGAAACTGTTATGGAATTTACTGCCCCCAACACCACTGGTAATACTCTTATCAAAGCCGTGGTTATGCCTGGTGGTAATCTTACTCTCAAAGGTCTGATTCGGATTAACCAACAGGCTATCAATTCTCAGGCTTTTCTCAAACATTCTGTTTTATTAATTGGTAATGGTAGTCAAGCTGTTTCTGTTCCTGAATTAGAAATCAGTAATGACCAAGTCCAAGCTTCTCACGCCTCGGCTATTGGTCCGGTCGATCAATCTCAGCTTTTTTATCTTATGTCTCGTGGTTTTTCTAAATCAGATGCTCTAGACTTAATTATTAAATCCTTTTTAGAAATTTAATTATGAAAAATAATTTTCCTATTTTTCAAAATAATCCCGATCTGGTTTATCTTGATAGCGCTGCTACCAGTCTCAAACCTGCTCCGGTTATTTTGTCAGAAATGGAATATTACATCAAATACTCGGCAAATATTCATCGTGGTCTATATCAAATGTCTCAAATCGCCTCTGATCAATACGATCAATCTCGTCAAATTATTGCTGATTTTATCAACTCCCAATCCAATGAAATTATTTTTACTTCCGGTACTACTGCCTCGATTAATTTAGTTGCCCAAACTTGGGGCCAGCAAAATATTAAATCTGGTGATGAAATCATCATTACTCAAATGGAACATCATTCCAATTTGGTTCCTTGGCAGCAATTAGCCAAAACCAAAAAAGCCAAATTAAAATATCTTCCCGTTACCTCAGATTTTTTACTCGATCAAAAATCTTTATTAAAATTAATTACCAGTAAAACCAAAATTGTGGCTTTGGCTCATGTTAGTAATGTTTTAGGTACGATTAACCCTATCAAAAAAATTGTTCAGACCATTAAAAAGATTAATCCTAAGACTTTAGTTTTGGTTGACGGGGCTCAATCAGTGGCTCATTTTCCAGTTGATGTTGTCGATTTAGGCGTCGATTTTTATGCTTTTTCCGGCCACAAACTTTACGGTCCTACTGGTATTGGTGTTCTTTATATCAATCAAAAAATTTATTCTTCCATGTCACCCACGAGTTTTGGTGGGGGAGCTATCAAAGAAGTTTTTTGGCATAAAACTATTTTAGGTAACCCACCTTTTTGTTACGAACCAGGCACTCCGCCAATTGCTCAAGCCATTGCTCTTTCACAAGCCATCAAATTTATTCAAAAAATTGGTTGGCCAAAAATTATTCAACAGGAACAAGATTTAACCAATTATCTTTTTCAAAAATTAAAAACTATTTCTGATCTAAAAATTCTTGGCCCAACCAAAAGTGACCAACGTTTAGGTGTTATTTCTTTTGCCTTTACGAAACCCAAGTCTCCTACTCCTCATGACATTGGCGACATTTTATCTCAAAAGTTTAATATTGCTGTCCGCACTGGTTTTCATTGTGCTATGCCTCTTCATCAACTTTTTGGTTTTACTACCGGTACCACTCGAGTTAGTCTAGGCATTTATAATACCCAAAAAGATATTGATAAATTAATTGATGCACTTAATCACGTTATTAAAATTTTTTCTTAATATGGACGACTTATATAAAGAAATTATTCTTGATCGTTACAAAAACCCCCATAATTTAGGCACCATTTCTGGTGGTATCAAGGTAGAAGAAGTCAATGCTCTCTGTGGTGACAAAATAAAAATTTGGCTCGAAGTCAAAAATGGCATTATTACTGATGCTAAGTTTGAAGGCAGTGGTTGTGCTATTTCTGTGGCCGCCACCGATATTCTTATGGATATGATCAAGGGTAAAAAAGTTGCTGACGTTCAACAAATGAGTGGCGCCGAAATTGAATCCCAAATAGGTATTGAACTTAGTAGCGTTCGCAAACGTTGTGCTTACATCGGGCTAGAAGCTATCAAAAAAATTAAGGATTCTTTAAATAATTTATGATCACTATCCCCAAAAAAGTCGAATATTCTATCGTCTTTATTTCTCACTTAGCCAAAAATCCTGACACTACTACTTCTCTCAAAGATGCCGCCGAAAAATTATTTTTACCGTATAGTTTCTTATCAAAATTAGCCACTTCGTTAGCTAATGGGGGATTGATTATTTCTCAAGAGGGCAAATCTGGTGGTTACAAACTAGCTCCCAATTGGCAACAAAAATCTTTTTATGATTTACTGGTAATTCTTGGCGAAAACAAAGCCATGGTTAGCTGTCTTGGTCACAAACCTTGCGCTCGTTCCGGTAAATGTTCTATTCAAAATATTTGGTCTCAAATCGAAACCAGCTGGCAGCAACAACTCAAAACCATCAAACTTAGTCAGATATAATTTCTGTGTTAAAATACTAATTCCTTAATTATGAAATCAAACAATCAAAAAAATAATCCTAGCTTGATTCATGTTCCTTCCGACGGTAACACTATTTTGCAACAAGCTATTGATAATATTAATAACAATCAAGAAATTTTAACCCTTTGGAAAATCATCAATATCAACGCTGTTGATCGACTTGGTATGAGCGACCATGGTCCAACTCATTTCCAAATTGTTGCTAACATCTCAGTAAAATTTGTTCGTATGTTAGTTGAGGCGGGTGTCGAAATGTCTATCACCAAAAACTATAATTTATCTTCCGAATACGCCGAATTAGTTGTCTTTCTTGGCAGTGTTTTGCACGACTTAGGTATGACTATCAGCCGCAAAGACCACGAAACCTACAGTTTATTTTTAGCCAATAATTTACTCCATCAAATTATTGATTTTCTTCCTGTCAACGAAAAAACTATTGTTACTTCAGAAGTTTTACACTCCATTATTAGTCATCGCAGTGACGGTAAACCAATCACTTTAGAAGCCGGTATTGTTCGGGTTGCCGATGCTCTCGATATGAGTGAAGGTCGTTCTCGGATTGTTTATGAATTAGAAAAATTAGATATTTATTCTGTCTCTGCCGCTGCTATAGATAAAGTTAATATCAATAAAGGTACCGACAAACCTATTCAGTTAGACATCTTAATGAATAATTCAGCTGGTATTTTTCAACTCGACGAACTTCTCAAGAAAAAAATTATGGGCTCAGGTATCGAAAAATATCTTGACGTTCACGCCTACATTAATCAACAAACCGAAAAAGGTCTTATCAAAGAATACCGAATTTAGACCACTTCTTGATATATAGTTTTACTTTGATGACTTAGTTTATAATGAATATATGTATTTGCTTTTTATCTCTAAAAACAATCTGGAAGTTTTCAAAAACAAACAGAAAGTTAGCGAAATTTCTTGGACAACCGAAAACTTAACCCAAAATTTACTTCGGCTAAAAACTACTTTCTCAAAAAAATTCCGAGTTATTTTGGCCGACGATTTTATTAGTGTTACTAGTCTTTTATTAGCCCAAAAAGAAGCCAAAAAACGCACTTCTATTCAAGCCAAATTTCAACCCACTATTTCCGAAGATTTATCCCAGACTACTTGGGATTACAAAATTGTGGCTCATCAAAACGGTCAGAGTTTAGTTCAGCTTATTTATGTCTCCAAAAAGTTTTTTGATGTTTTTCGAAATGCTGTCAATTCGGCCAAAATTAAAGTTGACTTACTCGAAAGTTTTTCTACCACCATCTCTCGTTTTTTACCCGCCAAAAAACTTATTTTTCTCCATTATCAGGATTTAGTTGTTTTGGTTTTTAACCAAACTCCTATCTATTCCCAAGTCGTCAAAAAGAAACTTACTCAAGAAGATATCGATCATATTTTTACTTATTCCAAACAATGTTTTCAGGTTTTACCCCAACAAATTTTATTTGCTCCGACCGGTGACATTGCCTTCAATCAATTTGATTTTGGTAATCTACAGCCAGAATACACTTCAGTCGATCCCCTCAAAGGTATCATTCATTCAGTCAATAAAATTGGTACCGATGCTACCACTACTCGTCTTGAAGTTCCTCAGAAAAACATCGAAAATTCTTTCCCTAAATGGATTCTTCTTATTCCTACAGTTCTTTTAATTATCACTGGTTTTGTCGTTTTTGGTCCAAAGTCTACTAATCAAAATCAAATTAATCCTGCAGTCACTGTCACTCCTACAGTTACTGCCGCCCCAACCCCCACCCCATTTAATGTTTCTGGATTCAAAATAAAAGTTCTCAATGGTACCGGTATTGCCGGTCAAGCCAGTGAAACAGTAAAATTATTAGAAAGCCAAAATTTTGCCGTTCAAAATACCAGTAACGCCGCTAGTTATGATTTTACTCAAACTCAAATTGAAACCAAAAAAACTGTCCCATCAGAAGTAGTAAAAATATTAACTGATACTTTAACTATTGATTCTCCGCCAAAAATTTCTCCTAAAAATTTACCCGATACTTCTGAATTTGACATCATTATTACCACCGGTAAAAAATGAAAATCGGTCAGGATGTTTTTGTTCAACAAGGAATATTAGACTGCCAAATCACTCAATTAATTGATTACAGTCAAACTGATTCAGATATCAAAAAATTTACCTCCGATCAAACCCGTTTTGCTGACAAAAATACTTTTTCCCAATGGCAGCAGCAGGGGAGAATTATTTACACCCTCATTGATCCCCATCAAAATTTATTAGGTTTTATTTGGTTTGGCCAAAAAGATCCGCCTCTAAAAATCAAAGCCAATTTTACTTTTGCTATTCGCATTTATGGCTCAGCTCGTGGTCAAGGTTTATCTCAAGAGTTTATGAAAATTGTTTTTGCCGATCTTCTCAAAAATCAAACAGATTCTCATATTACTGGTTTTTGGTTGGAAACACATTCAGAGAATTCATCAGCCATCCATGTTTACCAAAAATTCGGATTTAAAACTGTTGCCCAAAAAGACAATTCTGTAATTATGGTGTTGTAATCACACATCCCTTCACTATTTTTCCGTTCACTTTACTCCCAATATCAAATTTAAATTTATCTTCCGGGTGGGTCTTAACCCCTCTAAAAACAATTTTTCCTTCTCTGTCTTTCACTTCAAACACCACTGTTAAACAATGTTCTGCCATTTGTTCTTC
>JAHBAQ020000069.1 GCA_018500045.2 Candidatus Shapirobacteria bacterium
ATCTTGGCTTTTTAACCATATTTTCCAACTTTATTTTACTTAGTCCTCTTTTCTTTATCACTGGCATTTTATTTAAACCAACCATTCTTATACTCGCACCTATTTTTGCCTGTGTTTTTATAAAAAATTATCGGCAACGACTATACTCGCACAAATTAATAAAATTATTCTTTATATTTTTTTCTTGTCTTACTATTGTATGGTTATCTTTTAAGCCCTTTATACCCTCAAATGTTGACGCTATCCCTTATATCGCCAGTATTTTTAATCATCGTATCAGCACTTCATCAAAAGGTCTTAATCTAGCCTCTATCTCTGCTTTTAATTTATATTCTCTTATTTTCCGCATCGATCAAACTTATGCCACCAACGAAAATTCTTTCTTTCAATTAAAAGATTTTGGTTTGTCCATTTTTATTTTCTTTAATATACTCCTCATTTATAAACTTTTTAAAACCCCAAAAACTAGCTTTAACCACATATTATTTTACATTTTTATTATCTCCCAAGCCGCTTTCTTGTTTTTAACCAATATGCTCGATCGGTATTTTATCCCCGGGCTCATTTCTTCGGTTATTATTATGGTTTTATATTGGAAAAAATTTGGTGAACTAATGATTCTCCAACAAACAATCTGGTTAAGCAACCTGATTTATGCTTTTTATTATCGTGACAATCAGCTAATCTTTTCCATATTTCGAAACTACAATTTTTTATTCATCAGAATCTTATCTTTAATCAATCTTCTAATTTTCTTTTTTATTCTTAAACAGTCCCTCTACCCTAAAGCTTTTTCTCCAAATATCAAAATAAATCAAAACATTAAGAATAGATAACCCTCTAGGGATTATCTGTCCGCCCCAATCAAAATACAATTTAACCAAATCAAATTTTTCTGGCACAAAGTAACTATAAAACATACCCAAAAACATCACTGTCGATAAAACTAAAAAATGGCGGAAATATTTTCTTGTATATATCGAATAAATTAACAATGACACTATACTATAAAAAGCATATCTCTCATGCATTCCTGTCATAAACAACCAACTTCCAAAACCAACTATAAAAACTGATAAAAAAATAGTCTCTGGTTTTTTTAACTTAACCAGCTTAAAGGAAAATAAAGTGATTATGCCATAGATTATGTAACCCCATACTTTGGCTGAAACAAACAAATATTGCCAATTTTCAAAAGCGATTTTGCTTGGATAAGGGTAAATTACATACCAAAAATTAAAAGCATTAAATGTCATTAAACCTTCACCTGTATTCAATCTTTTCGATAATAACTGCAATAATTCAATTAAATTTCCTTTATTAAACCAGGTTAGCGTCCATAAACTAAAAAAAACCGCCAATAAACCACCCAAAAATAAATTTCGCCAAGGCAGTTTTTGTTTAAACCAAATCACTAAATAAAGTGGTAATAAAAAAATACAATCAGGTTTCAAATTTATCGCTATTGCATATAACACCGGTACCCAAATCGACCGTCTAGTTGTCATTAGTATCAAAGAAAGCAACAAAAATAAATACGACAACTGATTCGATTGCCCCCAAACAGCCGACAAATACCAAGAAAATGGCAACAAAAGATAAGCCAAAACATATTTTTTCCAATCAACTTTGGTTTTTTTACATAGCCAAAAAATCAGCAGTGCTACTAATAAATCAGCTACTACCATAATTTGTTTAATTACTACAATCACTCCTACCAAATACTCCGTATTTCCATAAACCGCACTTCCAAACCACTTTATAAAATTAAAAAACCAAATAAATTTTGTCGGTGCCAACCTGTGTAAAGCAATAAAATTACCCAAACTAGACATCCACCACATCAATTGGCTGTGAATATTGTAAGACTCAAAATAAACCCAACTAACTAATGGTGGATGATTCGGCCAAATACAACTCCATACATTCCAGTCATACAAACCCTTAACTCCACCATTAACATACATCCATTTACCCCACTCAGCCTGAATTCTAACATCGCTATGAGCCGGAGAATAAGTCAAAGCCATTCTTCCACTAACCAACAACAAACAAACAATAACCATTTTCCAGTTCTTTTTTAACCATACCTTCATAAGAATCATTATATCAACCTGTATACCACCAAGTCAGTCGAAATTTAGTGTAAAATCAAGTTAATAATGAATCGTTTAAGCGGAAATCAATTTTCAATTGTTATTGTTACCTGGAACACTGCCGATATTACCAAAAAATGTGTCGAGACTATCAATCAATATCTTCCAGGTCAAGAAATTCTTGTGGTTGATAACGGTTCTCAAGATCATACTGTCGAAATTCTAAAAAAAATCAAAAACGTCAAAATAATCGAAAATCACGCCAATCTAGGTTTTGCTAAAGCCAACAATATTGGTTTTAAACAAGTTACTAACGATTATTTGGTCTTTATGAATTCCGACATCGAGCTAATCGATAATAGTCTGTCAAAAATGGTCGGATATCTTAAAAATAATTCCCGTATTGGCATTATTGGGCCAAAATTTCTCAATCCTGATCTGACCCCTCAAGCTTCTGTTTTTCCCCCTCAAACTGCTTTCAATGCCTTCAGAGAGTTCTGGTTAAACCAAAAAGAATCATATTCCAAATATATTCCTCAAACCAAAAACCCAGTCAATGTTAGTTATATTTCCGGTGGGTGTCTTGCTATAAGTAAAGAATTTTTTAAAAAAATCGGTGGATGGAATGAAAAATATTTCTTTTATTTTGAAGATATGGATCTTTGTCGCCAGGTTTCAAAATTCAAAAAAAATATTGTTTTCTTTCCTCAATGTTCAATCATTCATCGCCATGGCGCCAGTGGTAAAAATCTCGCCCCTGCCAAAGACCAATGGCGCCGTCTTATACCAAGTAGTATAAAATTTCACGGGCATCTAAAACATTACTTCATCAATTTTATAATTTGGTCCGGACAAAAATGGCAAAAAATTTTTCAAAAATAACCAATATCCTTATTCTTGCCTTAATCATTAGATTAGTCTTGGTTATAATTTCCGGCTACCATCCGGATATCTTAAACCATGTCGATTGGGGTATTAGGTTTTTATCCTTAGGCCCAAAGAAATTTTACGAAAATATATTTTGGGGCGTTTCCTGGCCAAACCAACCTTTTGGCTCAATGCTTTTGTTTGCTTTATGTGCTGCATTAAAAAATATCCTCTTCGGAGGCATTGAATTTCTCAATCAAAATTTTTCATTTTTTCCTTCATTTATTATCCCTACAATAGAGCAAAATATTCATATTTGGTTAGTAAAACTTCCTTTTATTCTATCTGATATCGGTATTGGCTATCTCATTTACAAAATAGTGGCTGAATTTAAACCTGATCGTCCGGCAAATGGGCCAAAATATGCCATTATTGCTGCCTCATTTTTTTTATTCAATCCAGTCTTAATCTACAATTCAGCCATCTGGGGACAAACCGATTCACTTATCAATTTACTTGCTCTGTCTGGGTTTTATTTAATCTTCAAAAAGCATTATTTTCCCGGAATTATCCTTTTTCTTTCCTGCTTCTTATTTAAATTATCTCTCATTATTTATCTACCGATTTTTGGACTTTTTTTATTAAAAAGAATCAAAGATTGGAAAAAAATTATTATTCCAATTATTATTTTCATCTTACTCACTTTTCTTCTGGCCATCCCTTTTACTTTTGGCGATAAAACCCCTTTTGATTGGCTTTGGTATATGTATACCAATCGAGTTTTAGTCCGACAGGGGAGTATGCTCAATGGCAATGCTTTCAACTTTTGGGCTTTAATTTTCAGCATCGATATCTCCAAATCAGAATTCAATCAATTATTTAGTCTTTCCTATCAATTTATTAGTCGAATTCTGTATATTATTTTTCTCCTTCCTATTTGGTTTAAATTTTTCCGCTCCAAAGATACTCTAACTAACCTGTTGTTAGCCCTAATGGTTTCTGCTTTCGGTAGTTTTATCTTTCTTACCAATATGCACGAACGCTATTTATACCCCATCTTTCCTATAATCACCACTCTAATATTTTTATCTAACTCATTTATTAAAAAATCTCACTTGATTATTTTATCTATAATTCATTTTTTTAATCTATATAATTTATGGTTCTATCCATCAATTCCACTACTAAAAAACATTCTTATTTCATCTAATTTTCTCTTTTGTCGGCTTCTTTCAGTTATACTAATAATAATCTGCTTCAATTATTTGATTAAATACCTCAAAAGTGAAATTAAGTAAATTAAACGTTGGTTTAATTGTTTTATTAGCGGCTTCTTTGTTTATTCGACTGATAAAAATTAACAATTTAAGCTTATTTGGTGATGAAATTGATGTTGGTTATCAAGCTTTTTCTCTTCTCCAAACCGGCCGGGATTATAAAGGCAATTTTTTGCCCACTTATATTCAATCATTATCCGAATCCCGAGCCCCGTTTTTGATTTATCTCACAGTTCCTACTATCAAAATTTTTGGGCTCAATTCTCTTGGTGTTAGACTTCCACCAATACTTTTCGGTGTATTAAGCATTTATCTTTTCTATAAACTCATATTTCTTTTGTCAAAGTCTAGTACTTTAGCACTCTACAGTTCTGGCGCCCTGTCTTTTATGCCCTGGCATTTTCATTACAGTCGCTCAGCCTTTGAAGTCACTCTTCTCCTATCCATTGTACTGGCCGCCATCTACTTCACTCTCAAATTTATTGAAACTTCCGGTCAAAAATATCTCTATTCCGCTGTTATTCTTTTTTGTCTCAGCTTTTATACTTACAACACGGCCAATATCTTTGTCCCATTAATTATCCTTTTTCTCTTCTTTAGTAATTTCAAAAAAATTACTGCCAAAATTAATCTCAAGAACTTTTTGATTTCTTTAACTATCTTTATTTGTCTAACTCTGCCACTAATTTATCAAATCTTTTTTGGTACCGCCGCCAATCGATTTAACCTTATTAGTATTTTTCATGACCAAACCCTTATAGACAATATAATCAACAAAAGGACCTCGTATTCCTCGTCGACCCAGTTAGTCGAAAAAATCTTTCACAATAAACCTATTGTTTGGGGTAAAACTTTTATTCAAAACTATCTTAATAGTTTCTCTTTACCTTTTATTTTTAATTCCGGAGATCAAATCAATATCCGACACAGTATTCCCAGTTTTGGTTTAGTCTTTTTAGTATTTTTACCTCTCATTATCAAAGGTTTATTTTCATTAAATCTCAAAGAAAAACTTCACCGATTAATGTTTTTTTGGTTCTTAATTTCCCCTCTTGCCGCCTCGCTTACGATTAACGGCGGCACTCATGCTACCAGATTATTTCTTATGACTATTCCTTTAGCTTTTTTTGCCGGATTTGGATTAACAGAAATTTTAAATCAACCAAGAATTCCTTCTAAAATATTTATTTCTCTTCTCTTTTTGGGTTTTATTTTTGAAATTTGTGCCTACAGTCATGAATATTTTGTCCATTATCCTAAAGATTTTCCTAAGCCTTGGAACTTTGGTTATCAGGAACTATTTAGCAACATTCCCAACAATTCGTCTAATCGTATATTTATTAGCAATAGTAATTTTAATTCTCTTTTACCTTATCTTTTTTATCAAAAAATTTCTCCTCAAACCTTGCCACCCATAAACGATATCGAGTCCCGCAAAATTATTAGTGATATGTCTGGTTTTAAGCTCACAGACAAAATTTACTTTATTAATAATTGGTACCATAATAACGAAATTTTTAATCGGGTTAATGAAATTGCTCAACCTGGTGATACTTTTGTTTTATTCCAACTAAATGAAATCCCTGGAGATATGAATCTGTCCCAGCAAAGTCCATTAGTTAATTATCAAGTACTTAAAGTAGTCAAAAATCCGAACGGTTCCATCCTTGGTCAAATTATTCAAAAACAATGAAATCAAAAATTCTTCTAATACTTATTATTATACTTGGTGTTTTTTCTCGACTAATTAATTTAGGTAGTTTACCAAATGCCTATTCTCCTGATGAATTAGCTCAGGGTTATACTGCTTATTCCATTATCCAAACCGGTAAAGACGAGTGGGGGAGTAAAAATTTGTTTAATCTTCAATCATTCGGCGACTATAAACCACCCGTTCAAACTCTACTTATGATTCCTTCAATTAAAATTTTTGGACTTACCCCATTTGCTGTCCGTCTTCCTAATGCTATTTTTTCTATATTAACAATATTGTTAACCTACTGTATTACCAAACTAGTCTTCAATAACTCAAAAATAGCCCTCCTCAGTAGCCTCTTTATCTGTCTCTCACCCTGGAGTCTTCCTATGTCTCGCATTGCTCTCGAAGCCAACTTAATTGTCTTTATTATTTCCTTAGCTACTTATCTTTTCCTTATCTCCCAAAAAAAACAAAATATTTTTCTTTTATTAATATCGATCTTAATTTTTGGTATCAGTCTTTTTACTTATCACTCCGCCAAAATATTTACTCCATTATTCTTAATTCTCCTTATTATTCACCAAAAAACTTATCTTAAACCAAAGTTTTTTATTACCTCCATTTTTGTTTTTTCTCTATTTTTTATCTCCAACTTTTATATAAATAGTCAAATAAAATCCAATAGAACCGGAGATATAGCCATATTTAATCCTACCGATCACTGGTCATACGTTTCTAATACCCAATACGAAATTACTCAAAATGGGTTGCCATACTTTTTTACTAAACTTTTTTACAACAAAATTGTTTATCTTTCTGAAACTTTTATCCAAAGCTATTTATCCTATTTTTCACCCCAATTTCTAATTACCCAGGGAGCCGGAGAAACCACCTATGGTATGCTTCCGGGATTTGGGGTTTTAGGTCTCATTCCAGGTCTTGGTTTTATTTTTTCTCTCATTTTTTTAATTCAAAAAAAATCATTAGAATCAAAAAGAGATTTATTGTTTATTCTTTTTGTTATTCTAATTCCACCTCTTATAGCCGCCATTGCCAAAGGTCAATATTCTGCCAACAGAGTTTCTTTAATGATGCCGTTTATTCAAATATTTTCTGCCTTCGGCCTAATTACTTTTCTTTCCGAAATAAAAAAATATCAAAAAACAATTTATCTCAGCCTGTCTTTAATTTTTACCTTCACCACCCTAACTTTCCTTCAAAGATATTTTTTTCAAGGTAATCAAGTTTTAGCCGAAGGTATGCTCTATGGTCATCAACAAGCCAATGAATATCTCAAAAACATAACTGCCAGCCATATTATTTACTCCAGGAAACTTTCTGAACCACAAGCATATGTTAGCTTTTTCAACCAAACTAATCCCCAAGTAATTCAATCAGAATCTATTAATTGGTCTGAATATCAAAAAAGAAATCTTTCATTTCTTGATCAACTTGGCGAATATAAATTAGAAAATTTCATTTTTAGAGAAATTAATATTCCATCAGATTCCCAACTACCTAATACTTTAATTATTGGTCGACCTGAAGAATTTCGTGATGTTAAACCGGATCATATCATTTATTACCCGTCAAAGTCAGAATTAAAACCAGCCATTTATATCTACCAAACTAAAATATGACCTCTTCAAAAACTCTGATTACTTTAATTTTGATTCTTGGCTTTATTTGTCGGATTATTTTCGTTAATCAACTCCCTCCTAGTCTCAATTGGGATGAGGTATCTCATGGCTACAATGCTTATTCCATTCTTAAAACTGGTCATGACGAATGGGGGATTTTCTTGCCGACAATTTTTCGTTGTTATGGCGACTTCAAACTACCTCTTTATATTTACTCCACCGTTATGTCTGTTTCACTTTTTGGTCTAAACACCCTTTCTGTCCGTTTAGTTTCTATTTTAGCTGGTACCCTAACTCCTCTAGTTATTTATTTTATTCTCAAAAAATTATCTCCATCTCACCAAATTCTTCCTTTTATCGGGCTTTTAATTACTGCTTTTTCTCCGGCAACCATTTTCCTTTCCCGAATCGCCCTAGAGGCGAATTTATTTATGTTTCTGTTTTGTCTCAGTTTTTATTTCCTTATTTCTCACAAATTCGGCTGGAGTAGTTTCTTTTTTGCTTTAGGTTTATTTACTTACAACAGCAGTCGGGTTCTCTTGCCTTTTTATTTGTTTTCATTAATTTTTCTCGTCTTAAAAACCAAATTTGATTTCAAAAAAAAGTTCTTCATTTTTCTGCCTTTTCTTTTACTTAGTGGTCTAACTATCTTTCAAACTCTTAACCAAGCAGGACAAGCCCGTTATCAATGGGTTTCAATCCTTGATTCTGGTTCTATTAATCAAATTAACGAGCTTCGTCAAACCTACCCCCGATTTTTAATCAATAAAGTCACTTATTTTACTTTTACTGCCGCCAAAAATTATTTCAGTCATTTTTCCCCAGAATATCTTTTCTTTTCCGGCGGCTCCAACTATCAATTCAGTCTTCCCAATTTCTATTTAATTTCCCCATTGTTTATACCTTTTCTCCTTCTCGGCTTAGTTTTTTTATTCAAGAACAAAAACCATCCTCATATTTCACTTTTAATTTTATGGTTCCTGGCTTCACCGATACCATCAGCCATCACTCGCGACGCCCCTCACGTTCTTCGCAGTATTCTTCTTGTTCCCATAACCATCATTATTATTAGTCTCGGATTTGATTACAGTCTTAAAAAATTCAAAGCCCTTTCAATTATTTACACCATTTTAGGGCTTATTATTGGTCAAATATTTTTCTGGCCAAAATATATCGACTATTCAAAAAATTTTTCTTCCTCATGGCAATACGGTTATCAACAAGCAATTAAATACATCAAAGATAATTATCAAAACTACGATCAAATAGTTATTACCAAAAAATACGGCGAAGCTCACGAATTTTTACTTTTTTATTGGTCCTGGGATCCTAAGATTTACCAGACCGACAATTCCAAAAACTGGGACTACCATGCCACTTGGTATTGGGTTAACGCTTTTGATAAGTTTAAGTTTATTAATGATTGGGAAATTGAAAATTATATTCAAAACTTAAATCCTAACCAAAAAACCCTTTTAATTACTTCACCAAACAACTACAATCAAAGTAATATCAAACATTTAGAAACCATTAATTTCCTCAACGATTCTCCTGCCTTTGAAATTTTGGAAACAAAATGAAATCAAACACTAAAACCAAAATTATTCTTGCTCTGATTATCTTGTCTAGTTTTTTTGTTCGCCTTATTTTTTCTCAAAAAAATCCCTTACTTTGGGACGAAGCTGCTCTGGGTTACAACGCTTATTCTATAATTAAAACCGGAAATGACGAATATGGTCAATTCTTACCTTTCATTTTTAAATCATTCGGTGATTACAAACCTGGACTTTATGTTTATCTTTGTCTACCATTTGTAAAAATTTTTGGCCTCAACGAAATCGCCGTTAGATTACCCTCAATTATTTTAGGATCATTTTTACCTTTACTTATTTATTTCTTGATTAAAGAAATCCATCCAAAATCACACCAAGTTGCTTTAATTTCTGCCATTATTACCGCCTTTAATCCCTACAATATTCACTTTAGTACTGGAGCGTGGGAAACCAATATTCTGACTTGTCAATTAGTCCTAGCCTGTTTCTTTTTCTATCATTATTTAAACTCTCAAAAAATAAAATTTTTATTTTTTTCCGCAGTTATTTTTGGATTATCACTCTTTACTTATCAAGCTGGCAAAATGATCAGCCTATTCTTGGTTTTGGGTCTTCTAATTCTCAATTTTTCTAAATTAAATCTTAAAAAAATTATTACCGGGTTTATTATTCCTTTAGCAATTTTTTCTTTACCCATTGTTTACGGGTTACTTTTTAATAGTAATGCTAATCGTCTCAAAGTCGTTAGTTTGTTTTCTTACCCTCGATCTTCATCCGAAACTCAAACTATCATCAGTGAAACAAATAAATTTGATTACCAAATATTTTACAGTCAACCAATATTTTTTATTAGAAACTTTCTCTCTCGCTATTTCAACCACTTTTCTCCAAAATTTTTAGCCTTTGAAGGTGACTGGCAAAATCCCAGACATTCAGCTCCATACATTGGAGTGCTGCTTTATCCTAGTTTAATTTTTCTTTTTATTGGTCTTTTTTCCGGTTTTGCTCGTCAAAAAACTGAAAAAATTAATATATTTTTTATTATTTGGTTATTAACCGCCCCAATTCCCTCAGCTTTAACCAGAGACTCCATCCAATCGGTTAGGGCTATGTCCTTATCTATTCCCTTAATTTATTTTATTAGCTTTGGTATTTTTTCTTTTTTTGAAAAATTCAAATCAAAAATTTACAAAATCATTATCACTCTCACTTATTTAATTTCATTTATATATTATGGTGATCTTTACCAAAATCATATGGTTACCAAATCATCTTATGATTTTCTTTACGGATATCGCCAAGCCATAGAATTCCTTAACCAAAACCAAGATAAATACCAACACATCACATTCACCGATTTTTATGGTCAACCTTACATTTTTTATCTTTTTTATTCTCAATACCCTCCTCAAAAATACCAACAACAAGCCAAACTCACCGATGATTCTTTAGATACCGGCAAAATTACTTCTATCGATAAAATAAATTTCAGTACTCCTAGTTTCGAATTCATTACTCAAACACCTGGTTCATTAGGAATTTTTTCCCAGGAAGAAATTTATCGTCAAGAAATCGACAAAAAACCGGAATTTTCCAAGTTTAAACCTTTAAGTCCTATTGGTAATATTTCTACTTTTTACGCTTATGAAAATCCTTAAAAAAATAATTCTTCCTTTAATTTTAGTCATTGCTTTTTTAATTAGATTTATCGGTCTAAATAACACTCCAGCTCTAAATCCTGACGAAGCCGCCCTTGGTTACAACGCTTACTCGCTTATTCTTACCGGCAAAGATGAACACGGTGCTTCCTGGCCACTCCATTTCAAATCATTTGGTGACTACAAACCGGGTGGATATGTCTATTTATCTATTCCGTTTATAAAAATCCTTGGTCTTACCCCCATTGCTACCAGACTACCGAATCTCATTTTATCCATCTTAACTGTCTTCTTCGTTTACAAACTTATTTTTCTCATTTCTCAAAACCGCAATTTAGCTCTTATAAGTGCCGCCGTGTTAACTTTTTCACCTTGGCACATTCACTTCAGTCGAGGAGCCTGGGAATCATCGGCCGCTCTGTCTTTTATTGTCATAGGAACTTATTTTTTCTTTAAATCAATCAAAGAAAAATTCCTCCTTAATTTTTCCCTTTTCACTTTAAACTTTGTCCTATCTTTATATATCTATCACTCCGCCAGGCTTGTTGCTCCACTTTTGGCTCTCAGTCTTTGTTGTCTTTATTTTAAATTCCTGATCAAAAAATTACCTCAAATAATTATTCCCATTATTTTTGCTGGAATTATTGCCGCTCCAGTTCTATTTTCATTTTTAAATAATGGTGGCACTGCCCGCATTGGTGGTGTCGGTTTAACTGCCGATACTGGTCCGGCCAATCGATCAGAAGAATTACTCAACCAGCATCAGGGGGTCAAACTCATCAATCGTGTTATTCACAACAAACGTGTCCTTTATTTAATTTCTTGGGCCCAAAAATATTCCTCTCATTTCGATCTTAATTTTCTGGGTATCAACGGCGACGAGGTTCCTCGTTCCAAATCACCAGAAATGGGCCAAATTCATTTAATTGAAATTCCATTACTTATTTTAGGTATTATTTTTATTCTCAAAACCAAAAATTTTAGTTCCAAATCAAAAATATTTTTATTCCTATTTCTGTTTATCGCTCCCATTGCCTCTTCGCTAACTTTTCAAGCTCCATCAGCCCTCAGAGCCTTACCAATGGTCATTCCTATTACTATATTTATTTCCTCTGGTATTTACTATTTATTTATATTATTTAAAAATCTCGAATCTAAAATTTTAAATCTTATTAAAATTTTATTTATCCTTACCTACGGATATTTCGTTGCTTATTACTTTGATTCTTATTTCTTTCACTACACTAAACGTTATCCTTTCGCCTGGCAATATCAGTTCGACCAACTAGTTCCGTATTTAGAGACCCAAAAACATAATTATCAAAATATTTATATTACCGATAAATACGATCAGCCTTATATTCTTTTCCTTTTCTTTTCCCAATATCCACCTCAAAACATTCAATCTCAAATTAAATTAACCCAACCTGATAAATACGGTTTTTCTACTGTCTTAGGTTATGATAATTACCATTTTGGTAAAATCAATTGGGATCAAATTCCTGGCAATTCACTTATCATTGCCTCGGATGAAGATATCCCTCAACCACCTTACAAAACCATTTACTTCTCTAACAATCAACCGGCATTTAAAATTTATCAAAAATAATGAAAAATAAAATTGTTTTATCAGTCACCTTAGCCACCTACAACGAATCAAAAAACATTATCCGATGTCTCGAGGCCATCCAAGACATTGCTGATGAAATTATTGTTGTTGACGGCCAGTCTCAAGATGATACTGTCGAATTGGTCAAAAAATTCAAACAAGCCAAAGTAATATCTACTACCAACAAACCTATGTTCCATATTAACAAGCAAATAGGTATTGACGCTTGTCAGGGCGATTGGATTCTTCAACTTGATGCTGACGAAATAGTCACTCCAGAACTTAAAAAAGAAATACTTTCCATCACCAAAAAACATCCATCAGAAATCAAAGAAAATGGCTTTTGGATTCCTCGAAAAAATTATTTTCTAGGAACTTTCCTTAAAAAAGG
>JAHBAQ020000068.1 GCA_018500045.2 Candidatus Shapirobacteria bacterium
AGATGTGTATAAGAGACAGGTTGGATCTAGCCAAATTAACCTGGAAAAATTAGTAAACAAAATTGCCAATAACGAAGCCACCCTTACTTCTTTAAAGAAAAGAATATTTTCTCTTTCATACAAACTATCTAAAAAGAGTTTAATTGTCTCCTTTGGTAAAAAACCAATGGTATAACCATCCCTCAAAAAATAATCCAGTCTATCAACAGATATATCTGGTAAACAATTTTCTAACAATGGGAAACTTTCTTTATTTAAAATTTTTCTTAAATCTAAACCGTTTCGTTTAATTATTTCCGGAATCTCAGACTTCATTATCATCTCATCCAACTTACTGTCGGCAAACTCATGTTTTTCATTTTTTGTCACAAAATCAATCACATGTGAAAAAGCTGTATGAGATAAATCGTGCAAGAGACAAACTATCTGTTCTTCTATTGGTCTTCCGTATCGACAAGACAAATACCATACTCCAATTGAATGTTCATATCGAGTGACCGTTCTTATTGGCTGAATATAGTGTGGTGCTCCATCCTGACTAATCCTCTTTAATCTTTGAAAAATAGGCAGATCGATCAGATCCACAATAATCTGACTTTTTATCTCCAACTGTCCATAAATACTATCGTCTACAATCATCGGTTGCCCTGCATGGATTCGAACCACAATACTCAGCTCCAAAGGCTGATGTCCTACCATTAGACGACAGGGCATTGATAAATTCAATGCTTGGCCCTTAGTCCCCAGGGGGGGGCGACAGGGCAAAGTGTTGTTATTATACAACAACCAGGCTTATTTCACTACCACTTCAGTAAAATATTCACTCAGAATTTTTCTAGCGTTTTCAATATTTTCTGATGTTGGGGGATTAACTTTAGAAAGTTTATACTTCATTCCTAATTCCTTATATTTATAAACTCCCAATGTATGATAGGGGAGTATTTCCAATTTTTCTATAGTTTTATAGTCTTTAAAATATTCACCCAACAATCTCAAATATTTTTCTTCATCATTCCACCCCGGCACCAATACATATCTAATCCACATCGGTTTTCCCGTATCTTCCCTATATTTTGCCATTTCTAAAACATTCCTATTTGAAGCCCCAGTCAACTTTATATGCATTTTTTCATCAATATGTTTCACATCCAACAACAGTAAATCAGTTTTTTTGTAAAGTTTCTTTACTTCATCAGAAGTAATCATCCCATTCGTATCCAAAGCTGTCTTAATACCTCTTCTTTTCAAACTTCTAAACAACTTATTTAAACCCTTCGGTTGTAATGTGGGTTCACCACCAGAAACAGTGACCCCGCCCTCTTCTCCAAAATATTCCTTTTGTTTTTCCGCTAACTCGATTATTTCTTTCCTTTTCATCAATTTTCCGCCTTCTCTATCCAGCAAATCCGGATTATGACAATATAGACAACGAATATTACATCCTTGTAAAAACACCACCAACCGCAACCCTGGACCATCGTGAGTTCCAAAAGTTTCAATAGAATGTACTCTTAACATAATTTTACATTGACTCAAAAAACGTTCTGGCCAAAACCTCTTCCTGTTGTTCCCTGGTTAATTTTACAAAATTAACTGCATAACCAGAAACCCGAATTGTTAATTGAGGATACTCCTCAGGGTGTTCCATTGCTTTCAATAAAGTTGCTTTATCCATTACATTAACATTTAAATGATGACCACTTTTCTTAAAATAACCATCAAGTAATTTTATTAAATTATCTTCCTGTTCTTCCACTGTTCCACCTAAGGTTTTGGTCGTAGTCGAAAACGTGTTTGAAATTCCGTCACGAGCATTTTCATATCCCAATTTCGTTACTGAATTTAATGAAGCAATCGCCCCGCTAGTATCCCGACCATGCATCGGATTTGCCCCAGGAGCAAACGGTTCTCCTGATTTTCGACCATCAGGTGTTGAACCGGTTTTATGTCCATAAACCACATTTGATGTAATTGTCAAAACAGATAAAGTCGATTTTGCTTCTCTATAAATATAGTGTTTCTTCAATTCATTATTAAAAATTTCCACAATTTCTTTGGCTATTGTATCCACCCGATCATCATCGTTTCCATACTTTGGGAAATCCCCCTCAATTATAAAATCTGTCGCCACTCCCTGTTCGTTCCTCACCGGTTTCACTTTGGCATACCGAATAGCCGACAATGAATCAGTTGCTACCGACAAACCAGCAACTCCAAAAGCCATCACCCGTCTAACATCAGTATCCAACAATGCCATTTGAGCTCTCTCATAATAATATTTATCATGCATATAATGAATTACATTCATTGTATTTACATAATTTTCCGCCAAAAATGACAATGTCTCTCTATATCTTTTCCAAACTTCTTTGTAATCTAGATAACCATCTTTCACTGCATCTACATCCAAAATTTTAATCCCGGTCATTTCATCCACTCCCTCATTAATCGCCAACAATAACGCCTTGGCAATATTACACCTGGCCCCAAAAAACTGCATTTGTTTCCCGGTCTCCAACATTGACACACAACAACTAATTCCATAATCATCAGTACAACCACAATCTCTCATCAAATCATCATTCTCGTATTGAATTGATGAAGTATCAATTGACACCTTAGCGCAAAATTTCTTAAAATCCTCAGGTAGTTTTTCTGCCCATAATACCGTCATATTTGGTTCAGGCGACGGTCCAAGATTGTAAAGTGTCTGTAAAAATCTATATGTGGTTTTTGTTACCTTATGTTGACCATTGGTCCAACAACCACCCAAAGCTTCAGTAATCCAAGTTGGGTCACCAGCAAACAATTCATTATATTCTTCGGTTCTTAAATGTCTCACCAACCTTAATTTCATTACAAATTGATCAATCAATTCTTGAGCTTGTTCTTCAGTCAACACTCCCTCTTTAAGATCATTTTCAATATAAATATCAAAAAAATTACTTACATTCCCCAAACTCATTGCTGCTCCATCATGTTCTTTTACTGCCGATAAATAAGCTAAATAAGTCCACTGTATTGCTTCTTTGGCCGACAATGCCGGTCTGCCAATATCAAAACCATACGAACCTGCCATTTGTTTCATCATTTCCAAAGCAGTGATTTGTTCACTTACTTCCTCTCGTAATCTAATCAAGCCGTCATTCATTTCTCCAACTAAGTTATCCTTATCTTTTTGTTTTTCTTCAATCAATTTATCCACTCCATACAAAGCCACTCTTCTATAATCACCGATAATTCTGCCTCTAGCATAAGCATCTGGTAATCCTGTCAAAATACCAGTTTTCCTCAAACGACGCATTTCTTCAGTATAAGCACCAAAAACCCCGTCATTATGCGTCTTTCTGTATTCAGTAAAAATTTTAACTACATTTGGCGAAACTTCACAACCATTTTCTTCACAAGCATGCATTGTCATTCTAATTCCACCGGCTGGTTTAATCGCTCTTTTTAATGGCTCATCTGTCTGTAAACCCAGTACAACTTCCAATTCTTTATCAACATAACCTGGTTGATGACTCACTATATTAGATACGGTTTTAGTGTCAATACTTAAAACTCCGCCTTTTTCAATTTCTTTTTTTAAAAGTTTTTTTACTTTATTCCACAGTTTTTCTGTCTTGTCGCTTGGACCAGTCAAAAAATCGCTGTTGCCATCGTAAGGTGTAATGTTATGAAAAATAAAATCACGTACATTAAGCAACCCCTTATAATCCGATATATCTTTTTTATTCATCTTGTTAATTTAACTAAAATAAATACCATCCCTAATTATAAACAAAAAAACCAATTTAATCCAATGATTGCCTCAAAAATAATTCTCCATCAAAAACAACATCCTTATACCACAAGCCATATTAAAAACTTCTTATATGTGCCGAAGGAGGGACTTGAACCCCCACGTCTTGCGACATACGCACCTCAAGCGTACGTGTATACCAATTTCACCACTTCGGCTAAATTTTAAAGTATTAAGGTGGTCACTGAGGGACTCGGACCCCCGACATCTTCGATGTAAACGAAGCGCTCTACCAACTGAGCTAAGTGACCAGGTTTCCTCAAGTGACAAAAAAAATGAGCGGGAAACGGGATTCGAACCCGCGGCCTTCTCCTTGGCAAGGAGACGCTCCACCAATTGAGCTATTCCCGCAAAAACTTAAAACTATTTAAAAGTTCCTCGTATTTTACCAAATTCAAGATCTATCATCTACGATCTAAAATCTAGTTTAGTGCCGAAGGTCAGACTCGAACTGACATCCCAGGTTTTTCAGACCAGTGCCGTGACCATCTTGGCTACTTCGGCTTGTGTCCATATTATACTAAAAAGTTCTTGTTTTTCTATGATCTAAAAAAAACTACCACTTATTATCAGTGCCAGGGATGGGACTTGAACCCATATGTCTTTCGACACACCGTTCTGAGCGATGCTTGTATACCAATTTCAACACCCTGGCAAAGTACCACTTATTCTACCATTCAAAGCTAATTTTATAGTAAAATCCATACATCAAATATGAAATCTAACATTTCTACCAAAGACATTAATGCTGGCAAAAAAGTAATTGAAAATCTTTTGGTAAAAAATCCTCGGCTTATTCCTTACTATCTCAAAGAGATTCTCCCTAAATACAAAAAATTTTCACCTAATATTTACAAATATGGCCTTTGGTGCTGTCACCAAAAATTATCTAAAAATCTTAAATACGACAAAATAATTTTTCTGGTCAGTGGTTTGGCCGCCGCCGGCAAAGACAGTATTTATCAAGAAATGACTAATTTAATCCCCGACATGTTTTTTAAAACCATCACTGCCACTTCACGACCCCTCAGAGAAAACGAAACTGATGGAATCGATTATTTCTTCTATCAAACAAATGAATTTATTAGATCGCTCAAAAACAACGAATTTTTAGAATTTATCAAACGCGGCGAAACTTATTACGGTCTCCCAAAAAAAAGTCTCGATTTTGCTTTTAATCAACCAAAGCCAATTATTTACTGCCAAATTGAAATGAGCGGTTGGTCAAAATTAGAAAAATATATTAAATCAAAAAAACTCAACGTCCTAATTATCAAAGAATTTATTATGCCCGATATGTCCGTTTCTGAATATATTAGTTGGCTGACCAATAATAGGTTAGGGGAGGACCTGGAATCTCGAATAAACAAATCCGGTTGGGAAATTCAAAAAGCCGCCACTAAAGCCAATATTATTCTTACCAATCGTATTCGCGAAAATATTCCAACGCTAAATTACATCGCCAAAACCGTCATTAATCAATTAATAGAAACCGCCAATCTTACGGAATTTACACCATTCAAAACCATCGCTGATACACTAAGTAATACCCATCAAATAGAAGAAATAATTTCTGCTCACGATAATATTTAATTAGTCTTTCACTGTCCCTAAAAGTCCATTCACCAAAGACAAAACTATTCCAAATAATACTGCCCAACCGAAACTCGCTACAAAAAATCCTGGCACTACTGATGACACTAACATAATCATCAAAGCATTAATTACCAAATTAAACAAACCTAAAGTTAAGATATTAATTGGTAAAGTCAACAATGTCACAATTGGTTTAATTAAAAAATTTACTATCGACAAAATTACAGCCACAACCACCGCCACCAAAAATCCATCAACTCTTACTCCCGGAATAATATAAGCACTAATCATTATTGCCACTCCCATCAAAAATAATTTGATTATTGTTTTCATAAAAAAACTTTAGACCAAAATCACCAGCAAATCAATTATTACAATATTTCTTCCGGATTATATTTCGCTGCTTCGGGATATTTTTTAACTACCGATTCAACTCTCTTAGCAAAGTCATCTATTTGATCCGCAGCATTACCCACAAACTCAATTGGTTTTGCAATTGCCTCGGTTAATTTATCTTTTGATAACCCTAATCTAGTATCACTAACTAACCTGTTGATTAAATCATTCGTTTGATTTCCACTATTTCTCATTCCCAAAGCCACAGCTACAGAATGTTCCTTGATTGCTTTATGAGCAACCTCGCGTCCCACACCATTTTTTACCGCCGTCATTAATAATCTGGTTGTTGTTAAAAATGGCAAATATTTATCCATTTCTCTCTGAATTACTGCCGGATAAAATCCACACTCATCCAATACTGTCATCGTTGTTTCCAAAACACCATCTGCAGTAAAAAATGCATCAGGAATAGCTACTCTTCTGGTTGCTGAACAACTCACATCACCACCAAACCATTGATCCCCAGCATTTGCTGCTGTCATCGTTACATAGCCAGACAAAATATTTCTAAAAGCATTAATTCTTTCACTTGATCTACTATTCATTTTATGAGGCATTGCCGTTGATCCCACTTGGCCATCTTTAAACCCTTCAGTAAATTCTTCCAAACCAGCCATCACCCTGGCAGTCTTTGCCAAACTTGACGGACCTGAAATCAATTGATACAGAGTTGACACCACTTCAAAATCCAACGATCGGGGATACACCTGTCCCACACTTCCAATTACATTTTTAAAACCCAAAAAATCAGCTATTTTTTTCTCTAATACCTCTACCTTTTTTTTATCTCCATCAAAAAGTTGTAATTGATCTGTCTGTGTCCCTACTGCACCTTTAATTCCTCTCAAAGGATATTTGTCAATTAATGTTTCCAACCTGTCAAATCCCATTAATAATTCCTCGCCAAAATTAGCAAACACCTTACCAATCAAAGATGGCTGAGCTACCGCCAAATGAGTTCTCTCTGGATAAACCAAACCATTATATTCCACTGCCAGCCGAGCCATTCGTGATAATGTTGCCACCGTATGGTCTCGTAAAATTTCCATTCCCATTTTAATCTGCATTTGCTCTGTGTTATCTCCCTGATCGCGTGATGTCATTCCCAAATGAGCATATTCATAACCAGCCAAGTTATTAAATGCCTCAAGTTTTGCTTTTTCATCATGCCTCAACTCCCTTTCTCTTTTTTTAATCGACTCCAAATCAACATTATCTTTCACTTTCTCATAAGCCTCAATTGCTTCTGTTGGAATATTTAAACCCAATTCCTTTTGAGCTTTCATTACCGCAATCCATAATTCTCTTTCAAAAACAATTCTTTTCTCTGGCGAAAAAACATTCACCATCGGGGTACTGGCATATCTATCAGCTAATGGATCAGGAATTAATGGTCTCTCACTAACAGCAGTATCTACGTTTTTTATTCTTTCACTCATAACAACTTATAACATCAGCTGGCTTCAATATCAATCCAGGGCTGACAATAACACTTTTCCAATATTTTTTCTCTGGGAAATCCTCTCAAACGCTTCGTTTACTTGTTCCAACGGAAAAATTTTATCAATCTCCGGCAAGATATTATATTTTTTCATCACCTCAAAAATTTCTGTAAATTGTTTTTGGCAAAAATCCTTATTTTCAATTAACGGCCACATCAAAAACCCCGCCAAAGTTGCATTTTTACTTCTCAATTTTCCCACCAAATTTTCCTCTACAATTGGACCACTATATGCCCCATAAGTACACCAAATGCCATTTAATGGTTTAATTAAATCCAAATGCTCCGACACTAATTTTTGTCCCACCGCATCAAAAATTACATCAATTCCTTCAGGAAAAATCTTTTTTATTTCCGCCGATAAATTATCGGTTTCTCCATTTATTGGAAAATCAACACCCAAACCTTTTAATACTTTTTCTTTTTCCAAACTGGAGTATGTCCCAATAATTTTAGTTTTAGGATACATTGCTTTAATTAATTTCACTAAAGTACTTCCCACCCCACCAGCAGCACTATGTATTAACACTGTCTGACCATCTTTCATCTGAACTTTTTTTGACAACATTGTATAAGCCGTAAAAAAAATCATCGGTATTGCCGCCCCTTGTTCAAAAGAAAATTCTTCCGGCAAACGATAAAGGTATTTAGTCTCAATATTGGCATATTGAGCAAAACCACCACTTGTCCCTTTACCTGTCAGTGCCAATGAAAAAACTCTATCTCCAACTTTAAAATCAGTTATACCTTCACCAACTTCTACAATTTCTCCCGAAAACTCACCCCCAATAGTAAACGGTAAAACCGAATTTGTTGGATATTTTCCTTCAATTAACAATTTTTCATAAAAATTAATTCCCGCAAAATGTACTTTCACTGTCACCATATTTACCGATGGGGGATTAATTTCTGTTTCTTCGATTAACAATGGTTTATTAAATTCAGACAATCTAACACTTTTTGTTTTCATAAATTTTGACGTAAAGAATTAAGTTTTCCTTCTACTACATAAAGTTTATGATAAGAATCCAAACCACGCAATCTCCGGTCTTCCGCCTCAGCCACTGAAATTCTCTTATTACATTCCTGGTCACTATAAAAATAAAAATTACAACCATGACTTTCATACTCCACTAGTGTTGCTAATGTCGTTTCTTTTAATTGGGCAATATTTTTTTCAAAAATAATTTTTGGAGAAAAACCATTTCGTTCAAACATTTTTTCCAACACCTCCTTACCTGCCCTTCCGCTTAATACTAAAACTACACTTCCAAAAGGTTTTAATCTCTCTTTAGACTGAATCAAAGCTCCCTCATTCAAACCCAAACCATAAATATTTAGGTCGGAACAGTACTGATCACAATCAAAATAACGGGCATAAGTATCTGCTGTCCCCAAAGAAATTGTTGGTGGTTTACTCACCTGGGGTAAACACCCGCATATCAAATCAAAATCTTTTTCTTCACCCAAACCCGACAGTAAATCTGAAGTCATCAAAGATATATCACAACTATTATTTGGAACTACTGCATCAATATTTCTACACGCCACCGGCAAAATTCTCTCATCAATATCTACGCCAACATATCTACTAACTCCACGTCTGATTAAGTCAATTCCTACAATTCCACTTCCCACTCCTAGTTCAACTACCTTTAAATTTTTGACATTAATCGTATTTAAACCGCTTAAAAATGTCTCCGTCCATACGTTCGGCTTAAAAGTAAAGTCCGGAATTTCCAGACCCTCTATAGAAATAGGCGATCTTTCACTCACGCACAAATTATATCACATCCACCGAACCTTAGGGGAAAAATATTTCTGGAGCGGGTAAGGGGAATCGGACCCCTGCCTGAAGATTGGAAATCTTTAGTTCTACCACTAAACTATACCCGCAGATTTTTAAGTTACTTAAGTCGGACTTATCCGATGAAACTTTAATAAAGTCGGGGATACAGGAGTCGAACCTGCAACCTCATGGTCCCAAACCATGCACGCTAGCCAATTGCGCCAATCCCCGTTTTACTTTAATGTCCTATTTTACCAAAAATAAGTTTATAAACTTATTTTAGTGCCGCAGGAGGGAATCGAACCCCCACGCTTGTTGAGAGCACAAGATTTTAAGTCTTGCGTGTATACCAGTTTCACCACTGCGGCTCAAACGTGTTCATATTATAACAAGATATAGATAAAAATACACTCTAAAGCGTTACAAAAAACGAAAGTTTTTATAACAAGATACAAATAAAAAAACACATTAAAGCGTTAAAAGAATGTAAGTTCTTATACCAAGAAATCAAAAAATTCTTACAAGAAAATTAATAATCCTTTTCGTTCGTATTTGTGTTAAATTCATTCTATAAATGACTAATAAACCAACCGACTATTCTTCTTCCGGCGTTGATTATTCCAAAATGGATCCAGTAAAAGTTTTTGCCCAACAACAAGCTGCCGATACTGCTTCAAACTTAAACCGTTTTAATATGACAGAAATATCCCAAAGTAGGGGAGAATCAGCCTATGTTTGGGATGAAGGTGATTCTTATCGAGCCTTCGTTATCGAAGGTCTTGGCACTAAAAATCTTGTCGCTGATGCTACTCGAAAAATTACCGGCAAAACTTATTACAATCAAATTGCTCAAGACACTGTCGCTATGATAGTTAACGACTTGGTTACTGTTGGAGCCAAACCAATGGTCGTCAATGCCTACTTTGGTATTGGTAGTTCTGATTGGCTTTCTGACGAAACCAGATACAAAGATCTAATTATCGGTTGGAAAAATGCTTGTAACCTTTCCGGAGCTGTTTATGGCGGTGGCGAAACTCCCACCCTCAAAGGAATTATTAATCCCCAAACTATTGACTTAGCCGGATCAGCCATTGGTATTATCAACCCAAAAGATAAACTTATTACTCAAAGTAAACTCCAAGACAAAGATTCTATTTTATTAATCGAAAGTAGTGGTATTCACGCTAATGGTTTGTCTTTGGCCAGAACCATCGCCGACAATCATCCCAACGGATATTCGGCCAAACTTTCAGATGGCTCTCTTTATGGCGAAGCCCTTCTTGCACCCACCCATATTTACGCCAAAGTGATTGAAAATTTACAAAATCAAAATATTAATCTTCACTATATTGCCAACATTACTGGTCACGGTTGGCGCAAACTTATGCGGGCTAATAAAGAATTTACTTACCTTATTAATAACATTCCCCAACCTCAACCTGTTTTCGATTTTATCCAACAACAGGGACATATTAGTGATACCGAAATGTATGGTAATTTCAATATGGGTGTTGGGTATGCTTTGTTTCTGCCCACCACTCAAGTTGAATTAGCCCAAAAAATTATTTCTCAATCTGGGTTTACCTCCACCCACGCCGGCCATATCGAATCCGGTCCCAAAAAAGTCATTATTGAACCAAAAAATATCATTTTTGAATCAAACACCCTCCAAGTCCGCTAAAGTTCCAAATTAGCCTTAACCGGGAAATGATCTGAAATTTTTTCAAACAACTCTCCAGTAATCACCTCAAAATTTCTACATTCAAAGTTTCCTCTGTAAAAAATGTAATCCAGCCTTGCCAAAGCTCCATCAGTTTTTATTGGAAATAATTTTGTTGGTACCGTTTTAAATCTCAACGAATTAGTGTCACTAAATCCATTTTGTTTAATCAAAGAAATTACTTCACCTCGCGACATTTCTTTAAAAACCATATCTAAAATATTCCCTAATATAGGTATTTTTGTTTTATCGTCCATATCCATCGTATTTAAATCACCCATAAAAACTGTTGGTTTATCACTCATTAAATCCAATAAACTTTTCATTTGTTTTAGTCTAGTATCTTCACTCACATCATCCAGATAAACCGAAAATATATCCACCAAATTACCACCAACTTTTAATTCTGTTTTTATTGCATTTCGATTAAACAGTCTCACTTGACTAAAATTAGCTACTTCCAGATTTGTCATTACTGTAATTCCATTATCGTGTCCTTTTTCTATTAATCTTTCGTCATCAAGTTTCACCATAAAAACATTTTTATAACCAAACATTTCTTGCAAATCCGCTCTGGTAAAAACTTCTATCCATCTGTAAGTATCTATCAAACTCACAAAATCAGTTTTTTGTTCAGCCAATATTTCTTTCAACAAATCAATTCTCTGAGGCACATTCGCCGTATCACCATAATCACTAAATCCGCCGCTCATTATATTGTAAGATAAAAACTCCATAACCATATTTTACTCTTAAGCTAGTTTTCTAGTATAATTCCACCTATGTTATCTCAACCAACTTTCGTTCCAGTCGGCACCCAAGCTACCGTTAAATCACTTTCTCCCGAAGAAATGGCTCAAATTGGTATTGAAATATTTTTTTGTAATACTTATCATTTATATCTTCGTCCAGGTGACAAAGCTGTCAAAAAATTTGGTGGTCTTCATAAATTTACCCGATGGAACGGTCAAATAATTACTGATTCTGGTGGTTTTCAAGTTTTTTCTCTGGCCAAAGACCATAATGGGGCCGGGAATTTGGTCAAAATTACCGAAGAGGGTGTTGAATTCCGTTCTCATCTCGATGGTTCACTCCATTTTTTCACCCCGGAAAAATCACTTCAAATTCAACACAATTTAGCTGCTAATTATATTATCGCTTTTGACGAATGCACCCCTTATCCAGCTACCAAAGCTTATGCGCAAAAAGCTCTCGATCGAACCCATCGTTGGGCTGTCCGATCTTTAGCTGAGCACAAAAGATTAAATAAAGAATTAGACCAAGATTTAAAACTTTATGGTGTTATCCAAGGCAGTTATTACAAAGATTTACGAGAACAATCAGCCGAATTTATCTGTTCTCAAGATTTTGACGGCATCGCTATTGGTGGAGTTTCAGTTGGCGAACCAAAAGACAAAATGCGCCAAGCTGTTGATTATTCTTTACCCATCGCTCTCAAGGCCAACAAACCAATTCATTTATTAGGTGTTGGTGAAATCGATGATTTATTTGATTTCTTTGGTCAAGGGATTACCTCTATGGACTGCACCTTACCCACTCGTATGGCTCGCGGCGGTCAATTTTTACATCGCACTGGCAACTCTACTCACGACTACAAAAATAAATTCAAAAGCCAAATTATGAACGCCAAATACAAAATGGATCAGACTGCTTTAGATCCAAATTGTCATTGTCCCACTTGTCAAAAATATGATCGAGCCTACATCCACCATCTTTTCAAAACTCAAGAATTACTCGGCTATCGTCTTATGACTCTTCATAATCTTGCTTTTATGATTAATACTACTCAAGAAATTCGCGATGCTCTCAAAGCCGGTACATTTGATAAACTTAAGTACGATTGGTTAGGTCGTCATTAATTTAAAATATGTCAAAAATAATTTTAGTTACCGGCGGTGCCGGACATGTTGGTTCTCACGTTATCGAAGAGTTAGCTAAAGATCAGGATAATAAAATCATTTCTCTTGATAATTATTTTAACGGCAATCAAGCTAATCATATCGAAGGTGTCGAATATCGTACTGGTCACACCAAAGATATTGATAAATTAATTCCCGAAACTCCAGACATTGTTTACCATCTCGGTGAATACGCTCGTATTTCTCCATCAATCACCGAACCTCAAAAAGTTTACGATATGAATACTCTTGGTACTTTTGCTGTAGTTGAATTTTGTCACCAACGCCAAGTTGGTAAATTAGTTTATGCTGCCTCTAGTACAAAATTTGCTAGTGATGGCCAAGAACGTTTTGCCAACCCCTACTCTTTTACCAAAGCCAACAATGTTGACCTAATTAATTGTTATGGTCGTTGGTACAATTTACCCTATGCTATTTGTTATTTTTATAATGCCTTCGGTCCCCGAGAAAATGGTATTGGTAAGTATGCCACTCTCATTGCCAAATTTGAACAAAGCTACTTAAACAACGAACCTCTCACTGTCGTTAAACCCGGCACTCAAAAAAGAAATTTTACTTACGTCAAAGACTTGGCTCACGGTATGATTCTTGCTGGAGAAAAGGGGATTGGTGATGGTTATACTCTCAGCAATCAAAAAGAATATTCCGTTCTCGAAATTGCCCAAGCTTTTGGCGGTCAAATAGAAATGATTGAGGGCCAACCAGGCCGAACCGAATCCGGCAATGCTCCCGATAAAGCCCGCACCGAACTTGGTTGGGAAACCACTCTGGATATTATGGACTACATCAAAAACTTCATTTCCTCTCATCCAAAAAAATAAGTTGATAATTTTTGATATACTTTGATAGTTATTTTAATTAGCAATCAATCAACTTAACTGCTAATTAATAATTAGTTTTTAATTTTACCTATATTTAGGCAAAATTTATGAATAATTCTAAAAAAACTTTCTTATCAGTTAATTTTGGTTGTCGCGTCAATATGGCTGAGACTAATCAATGGTCTCAAACTCTTATTGATCAAGGACTAACCCCTTCAAAAGAATCACCCGACATTATTTTAGTGAATACTTGTGCCATTACCAAAAAAGGCGAGAAAGAGTCAATCAATAAAATTAAATTTCTTAGTCATCAATATCCCCAAGCCCAAATTTACGTCACCGGTTGTGCTGATTTCGACAAGATCAAAAATTTACCCAATACTACTCTCTTTAAAAACAATCAAAAAGAAGATTTACTTAATCATCTTAAATCTCTTTATACTCCAGAAATCAAAGACAAATTCAGCCACACCCATCGCTACCTTCTCAAAGTTCAATCTGGTTGCACTCAATTCTGCTCTTACTGTATCGTCCCTTTCAAAAGAGATTATTTATGGTCTCTATCCATTAACGATGCCGTCAACACTGTCAAACAAGCCGCCAACAACAATTATAAAGAAGTAATTATTACTGGAGTCAATTTGGATCAATATCAACCGGGTTTTTCCACTTTAGTCGAAACCTTACTAAAAAAAACCAATATTCAGCTAATTAGTTTTGGTTCTATTCCTATCAATTGTATTGATAAGAAATTTATAGAATTGCTCAAAAAATATTCCTCTCGTATTCAAAATTTTCTTCACATTCCAATTCAGTCTGGTTCCAACAAAATCCTTTCCCTTATGAACCGCCCCTACACCAAGTCAGATATTTTAGAAAAATTTAATAAAATTAAAAAAATAATTCCCCGCCCTGTCAAGGGAGGGGCGAGGGGAGGGTTTCTCTTTGGTACTGATATCATTGTCGGTTTCCCTAATGAAACCGATCAAGATTTTCAGGAAACTTTAGACCTTTGCCAACAAATCGGCTTTTCTAAAATTCATACTTTCCCATTCTCACCCAGGCCAAACACCAAAGCCAGAATTATTTTTGAAAATTCTCCCAAAATTTCTAAAGAAATTATCAAATCTCGCTCTCAACAAATCCGTTCAATTCAAGTTTAATCTATCTTCCAAAATATACTTCCATCTCATCAAATACTTGAAACTTAAACGACACTTCTTGTCCTGGAAAACGTGCCCCCTTACCCCAAATATAAGCTTTACTAATATCATCCCTCATTTGATTAGAAATTCTTTTCAAAACACCATCGAGAGTCGCTGTATTTTTTATAATTAAAGGTTCTTGTTTATCTGCTTCGGCTGTTCTATCTTTCTTTAAATAAACTCTCACTAATCCCAACCCTTGCCAAATTCTTTCCTTAAATTCTTCCAAACCCAATTCCTGATCAACACACATTTTCAAAACCTTCTCTGGAATCTTTTTTAAATCAGCCGATTTTGCCAAATCCATTTTTGTCACAATTTCTACTGCTGGCATATATTTTCTGGTTTTTACTAAACCATCAATCAATCTGTCTATACTGTCAATTTTTTCTCCAAATTGAATTATGGCATTACCCAAACCCATCTCTTCAGCCACATCTATCACTGTTTCTTTATCAAAAGAATAATAAGGATCAATCACTTGTATTGCCCCTTTATAGGTTTTATGAACCAAAATTTTTGGTGGTCTCATATTTAACCGAATTCCAGCATTATAAAGTTCCCGACTTACTACATTCAACCAATTGGCACGTTGAACATCGGTCATCAAAACTACCAAATCAGAAGCTCTAATTACTGAAATAACTTTTCGACCAAAACCCTTATTTCCCGCTGCACCCTCAATAATCCCTGGTAAATCCAAAATCTGAATTTTAACTCCCTTATATTCCATCATTCCCGGCACCACACCTAGAGTAGTGAAATCATAATTTCCCACTTTTGATTCTGCATTGGTTACTTTATTCAATAAAGTCGATTTACCTACACTTGGTAAGCCCACTAATACCACTGACGCATCACCAGAATGCTTTATTGCATAGCCGACCCCACCGCCACCACCTTTATTCATTGGACCCTCAAGTTCATCTTTAAGTTTGGCTAATTTCGCCTTTAATACCCCATGGTGATGTTCACTCGATTTATCGTACGGTGTATCTCGAATTTCTTTCTCAACTCGAGATATTTGCATTTTAATAATTTCTTCTTTAGTCATTTGCTAGAATTAAATACTTTGAAAAAAATAGTTTTTCTTTTTTTATTTATATTTTTTTGGCTTATTTTTAGTAAGTCTATTTTAGCATCTGACAACATCTTTGGGCTACATTTAACCCAAACACAGGATTTATCCACTGCTAAAGACGTAATCAATAGTTCTGGCGGTGATTGGGGCTGGGCTACCATTGTTATTCGACTCGACCAACTAAACCACCAAACCTGGCAAGATTTTTTTGATGATTGCCGCAAATATCATATCATCCCTATAATTCGTTTATCTACTATAGGTGAAGGGGATAATTGGAAAATTCCACAAAATTCAGATATAGATAATCTAGCCACTTTTTTAAACTCTCTTAATTGGCCCACCAAAACCCAATATATTATTTTATTTAATGAAATCAATCACGGCCAGGAATGGGGTGGGGAAGTCGATATTAAAAATTATGTCGACACAGCCATTTACACCTCACAAAAATTTAAAAGTTTAAATCAAAACTTTTTTATTCTTGGGTCAGCTATTGATTTGGCTTCACCTGATAAATCACCAAAATTCCTCTCTGCTAAAACTGTTTATCAACAAATCTATGATTACAAACCGGAATATTTCGATAATATCGACGGAATAGCTTCGCATTCCTATCCCAATCACGGCTTTATTGGTACTCCAAAAGACATTGGTCAACATAGTATTCGCGGCTACCAATGGGAATTAGAAACTATTAAAAAATTAAGTATCAAAAAAGAATTTCCAGTTTTTATTACCGAAACCGGTTGGCCTCACAAAGAAGGAGTTAATAAAAAAAATATATTCTATACCACCAAAACCACTGCCCAATTTCTTCTAGACGCTTACCAAATTTGGTCAGAGGATTATCGAGTCAAAGCAGTTACTCCATTTATTTACAACTATCCCCAAATCCCTTTTGATCATTTCTCCTGGCTCGACCAAAATGAAAAACTTTTTCCAGAATATCAAAAATTTATTGACCAACCCAAAAATGCCAATACACCAGAACAAATTACTCGTTATGAATTATTCAAAAATCAAATTCCTTTTATTATTTTTGCCAACCATGAATACACTGGGCAAATCAGTCTTAAAAATATCGGTCAGTCAATTTGGGGGGAAAAAACTTTTTGTTTAGAACCTCAAAACACCGATCAAATTGAAATTACCCCGATTTGTGTTAACTCAAACGACCAAATTTACCCTGGTCAAATTAAAATATTCCCTTTCAGATTTAAAATAAAAGATTCTAACACCAAAAAAATTTCTATTTCTTGGCAAGATCTTCCGTCTACAGAAATAACGCTTTTTTCCGAAAATTCGATAATTTATCATCCAAAATTCAACTTGTTTGAAAAAATTAGCAGCTTTTTTGCTAAATTTTGATAAAATACCATAGTTTTACTTGTCCTCATAGCTCAGTTGGATAGAGCGCCTCCCTTCTAAGGAGGAGGTCGCAGGTTCGATCCCTGCTGAGGATACTTTTATCCCGCGCCTATAGCTCAATGGATAGAGTACTAGTCTTCGGAACTAGTGATGGGGGTTCGATTCCCTCTAGGCGTACTCAAAGGTGATAAAATATCACATCCTTGGGTCTGTAGCTCAGTTGGTAGAGCGGTCGCCTCTTAAGCGATTGGTCGCGGGTTCGAGTCCCGCCGGACCCACACTGACTTTTCTGATCTGGCATTCCGGTATTATTTCTATAGTGCTGGATGCCAGTTCAGAGGAGTCATCCCCGCCGCAATGTTGGAATTGGTAGACAAGCACGGCTTAGGACCGTGTGCCGAAAGGTGTAGAGGTTCAAGTCCTCTTTGCGGCACCAAAATACAAAGTGAAATTTTATTTAATTCTTTCGTGACAAATATTGTCCTGTTTCTGTACTTACCAAAATTTCTTCTCCGGTTTTAATAAACAAAGGTACTAAAACCTTCAAACCAGTATCCAAAACCGCATTTTTAGTTGCATTAGTTGCCGTATCACCTTTAACCGAATTCTCTGCTTCGACTACAGTATAAGCAATAGTTTTAGGCAAACTGATACCCACTGCTTTCTCATCATAAAATTTTATTCTATAAAGCAATCCTTCTTTTAAATAAACCTTATCATCACCCACAATCTCTACTGGCACTGAATATTGTTCAAAAGTTCTTGGTTCGATAAAAACATAATTTGACCCATCAAAGTAAGAATATTCGGCTTCATTCGTTTCTACTATTACTTCTTCTACTTTTTCACCCGATTTATATGTATATTCTACAACTCTACCAGTATACAAATTTTTTAATTTAGTTCTATAAAAAGCCGAACCTTTACCTGGAGACACAAAAGATGTGTCCACAATCATATGCGGCTCTTCTTGAAAAAGTATGTAAATACCTCGTTTGAATTGTGATGTTGATATAACTCCCATAGGCTTGATTTTACCACAAAAAAATTTTTAGAAAATGACTGCTCCCTTTTTTAGACCAAAAAAAATCCCAGAGCATGCTTTTAGAGGAGCCACCCCGGGATCTGATAAGTAATATATCATAATATTATATACATGTCAATAATGCATCATAAGTACACACTACAACTTCCCATTTTCCATTTCATTTATGAACTGAGTTACCCCTCTAGCCCAGGAACCATTTGAACTTGGACAATATTTTTTCATTATCAACTCCGGAGTTGTTAATCCTTTATCGAAATATTCCCTTTTTAAATACTCAGCATAACTTTTAATAGCTAGCTCATAACTTTCAAATTTTAACGTCCCTCGTTTGTGTATTCCGTACCCCCAACAATTATGAGAATCTTCCGGTGCCTTTTTACACAAATTTGATTCTTGTTGAGCAATCGCTACAATCCAGTAATATTCAAATCCATAGTCTTTCGAAACTTGATAGATCAAATCAGAATAGGGGACCAATGGCGATTTATATTTCTCCAAATATCTTTTTATAATCAATGGTCTAGCGTCATCTGCCGCAATTTCACCTTTTATCTTAATCTGGTTCTTATCTCCTTCTGATTCACCAATAGTTAAACTATTTTCAGGCTTTTCATCAATAATACCCAAAACATCTGGGCTACCCAGCCGACTTAAATAAACCACTTCACTAAAACCAACAAACACACCGAATACCATCAAAATTGCACAAGTTACCGCCTTATATATTCGCTTAGGTGACTTCCCCATATTTATATTATGGTATCATATGACACTTATGAAACAAAACTCACCAATTCAAAAACTTTCCAATAAAACTTTTACTCTCAGTCTCGAAATTCCTGTTGCTGACATCAAAAAAGAGTATCAGGAACATCTCAAAACTTTTCAATCCAATTTCGAAACTAAAGGTTTTCGTAAAGGTAAAGCTCCAATGGAAGTTGTTGAAGCCAACGTTTCTCCAGAAAAAATGTTTGAAGAAGTCGCTTCTCATTTAATTTCTCACGCCTATGGACACGCTCTTGACGAACACCAACTTAAACCAATTATTCAACCTCAAGTAAAATTCAAAAACGAAAAACCTGATTTCGAACACGATTGGCAAATAGAGGTTACCAGTTGTGAACTTCCAGAAATCGAATTAAAAGACAAGTATCTCGACGAAATTAAAAAAATTAATACCGACAAATCTATTACAGACGACAACCAAAAAATGGACCAAATTATCAAAGCTTTAATTAAAAACACCAAACTAGATCTCCCAGAAATTTTAATTGAATCCGATCTTGAATCTCACCTTTCAAATTTAATCAATCAAACCGCCCAAGCTGGTATCACTGTCCAACAGTATCTCGAAGGTCAAAAACAAACCATTGAAAGTTACAAAGAAACCTTAAGACAAAGAATTATTGATGAATGGACTATAAACCTAGCCATCAGCAAAATTGCCAAAGATAATAAGATTGAAGTTTCCGAAGAAGAAGTCAAGGATATATTAACTAAAAATCCTAATTTAGGATCAAATATAAATATGGTCTATTACCTTCTCACTCAACAAAAAGTGTTTGATTTCCTCAAAAAGTAACTCTTCTGTGATAAAATAGGCCACTATGGCAGGTGGTTTTGGGTCTAAGCTTAACCCAAAAAATAAGTCTTTTAGTCTTAAAAAGAATAATAGCGAAATTCTCAAAGAATTTCCCGATACTTCAGTTCCCAATAAACCAAAACTTTCCGGCACTCTTTTCCCTGGTCAAAGTATTAATTTTAATAAAGAAGAACAAACAAAAACTAATTTTACCCGAGAATTTTTAGCCAAAACCGTTAATCAAGAACACGCTATTTTTGTCAACCAACATACCCAGGAAATAAAACAGTCCATTGATCAACTTAAAGATGAAATTAAAAAATTAGTATTATCCGCTCAAAATTTAGACCAAGAAATTGTTCAAGCATCTGAGCAAAATATACCAGAAAGTAACGAATATCAATTAAATTTTCTCCAAAGAATCAGAAACCTTGTCATCCAATTCCGCCAAAATATCGACGAATCCTGCATTTGGCTTCAAAGTTTCAATCGTAAAAAATCCCGTAAAAATGCTTTCTGGGGTAATGTTAGAAACAAAAAGAATGGCGGAGAACAGTATCTTTTCAGTGGTGAACACAGCGTCGCCCGTTCTGCGAACTAAAATCTTGGATATTTTTTACTCTTACGATATAATCCTTTCTACGAGTCTATAGCTCAGTTGGTTAGAGCGCTTCGTTGACATCGAAGAGGTCAGAGGTCCGAGTCCTCTTAGACTCACACTTTTACACTACTCCCAAAATATTTCCCAAACACCGAATTGTAAACAATGAATATCCTATAACATTGACATTATACCCATTTTTTGATACAATAAGCTATATAAACCCAATTATGGTTTTTGCACCAAAAGTTGGATTTATAGTCCTTTAACAAGTTGGAGTAAGTTCAAAGAATCCGATTTGGAAATAATTTTTATTTTCAGTTCGGATTCTTTGGATAAAAATAATTAGGGGGATGTATCTCAATGACTAAGAACAATGGAAAGACCGAGAACTCGGTGACCCTTATTTCGCTCAACGTAGCGAAATGTCTCGCTCATACCAGTTTACCTTTACTTTTAGTTCTATTTCTGATCGACGTAGTGTTAAGCGCCGTGGCACCGACAATCACTTTCAATCTCAAGAACATCTGGATGTTGTGCCTGCTCGTCACCGCCGCCACCTACCCAATCCCATTCTTTGATAGAGGGAATATGAGCAAGAGTCAACACAGATTAGGTGTCGTTATCTCAATTGGAATTTCGGTTTTTCTTGTCTACTTAATCTGGCCATTCGCAGTCAGAGGTATCTCGTTTATTAATGACACAATCAACATTCTAGAAGCCGTTCTTATCTGCGCACCCGCCAGAGTATTCCAGGTACTGCATCAGAAACTCTACGAGTTTCTCAATTAACCCCTGCGTACATCTGCTGCGTTATACTCCAACAACCCAAGGCCCTGCGCGCGTACACCTTTGGTGTAATACACTTTTAGTGTAGAATGCGCGCAGGATCCTTTTCAAATTTACTGATATCTATAAATATTTATTTTCTCTCCACTTTTCACTAAAGGATAATTCATTTTAATTATGTCCCAATCTTCCGTCTTTAAATCCATTTTATGTTTTGGCTCTACAATATAATCAAACTTAAAATTTCTCATTTCCATAAACGACCAAATTTGTCCCGCCACATCTGTCGGCCATTCACCCAACATCCACCCTTGTCTATGTGACAACGACAATGGCACTGAATTAGCCCTGGCCAAATAAATAATCTTTTTATCTTCTCCCACTTCTTTTTTAATTTCCTCAGCCACCTTAGTATCAATATCGGCCTCAATTTCCAATTGAAAATGATAATTGCTCACTCTAATTCCGTTATAAATTAATACCGGTAAGACTAATACCACCAAAATTTTGCTTTTACTCCATATAAAATTCAAACCCATAGCTGCCAAAATTACTATTAACGGTATATAAACATCAGCATAATATTGATGTATTAAATTCCCATTTGGCACCATTAACCAATAAACAAAAACCCCAATACCCCACAAAGCCAATGGAATAATTTTTCTATCTTTTTTAAAAATCCCCACCAAAAATCCCAACATAGCCAATCCACTGGCCGTTTTCCCCATAGTTTCTCCGGCTACATTTTTCCACACTAAATTTTTTAAAATTCCCAAATCCATCATTTTTTCCCTTCCAAACAAAACCCAATTTTCCCAACTTACATCAATATTTAAATATTTAGTCCACCACCTCCACCAACCATAAAACATTATTCCCATTAAACCAATAATCAAATAATCCCAAATTTTACTTTTTCTTAACCATAAGAAATATCCCAATAGAGGTAAACAAATCAAACCAAACGGTCGACTAGCCACACTTATTCCCAGCATCAATCCCGACAAAATCAAATTTATTTTCTTGCCATTTTCTTTATAGTGCCACATCAAACATAATGAAACCAAAATAAAGCTTACTGCCATCGCATCAGGATGAAGTGCATGACCCACAAAAAATATACTTCCCGGCATAAAACTATAAATAATTAACCCCAAAATTGCCGTCTCTTTATTAATCCATTTCTTGAGTAAATCAAACAAAGCCAATGATCCTAATATATACAAGATCAAATTTACCAATCGACCAACCCAAATTTCCGGACCTAAAACTTTATAACCTAAAGCAATTAATCCTTCGTAAAACGGCATTTCCAAAAAAAAATAGCCATCAATATTAGATACTGGTCTCATCAAACAAGCTTTCGGTTTAAAAAAACTTGCCTTACCGCTATACAAAAAATAAGTCACACATTCTGTATCAGTTTGTCTCATCGAATGAGCATCCAATGGTAACACTGTAAAATTTTTCAACCTTACCACTAGACCCACCAACAAAATTATTAATACCAAAATCCAACTTTTGTTTTTTAATTGATCCAAAATCATAATTAATTTTACATTAAAATTACCTTTCTCATTTTTGTGCTATACTCTCACTAAATATGAACGGTGTTTTAACTTTTGCCACCACTTTGACTATATAGCCCAAACAGGGCAATTTTATTTCGTCCTCTTTGGGCAATTCCAACCCCTTTTTCCTGCTAAAATAAAGAGAAATATTATTTTTTCTACTTTATACTTTAAAAACTTTTTACTTTTAATTAAAAATATGTCCGATAATAATCAAATAGACCTTCATGACCTTCGTCATTCAGCTGAACATATCCTTACTTTGGCTATGCTCCGACTTTTTCCTAATCAATTTTTACCCGCTATGGGACCAGCCACTGATGATGGTTTTTATTTTGATTTCGAACCACTCAATGGTTTTAAGATTAGTGATGAAGATTTTTCTAAAATAGAAGCCGAAATGGCCAAGATTATCAAAGAAAATTTACCTATAATTAGGCAAGAAATATCTTTGAATGAAGCCAAAAAACTTTTTGTCAACAATCCTTACAAAATGGAATGGCTCGAAGGTATTACCAATAGAGAAGAGGTAATTACTGCTTATACTATTGGCGAATTTGTTGACCTATGTGCTGGTCCTCATGTCCGTTACACCAGCAAAGTCAAAGCCTTCAAACTTCTTTCTATTGCCGGTGCTTATTGGCACGGCGACGAAAAAAATAAAATGCTTACCCGTATTTACGGTACCGCTTTTGAGTCAAAAGAAAACTTAACTGAATATCTAGATCTTATTGAGGAAGCCAAAAAAAGAGACCACCGTATTCTAGGACAAAAATTAAAAATATTTACTATTTCTAAACTTATTGGTGCCGGTCTACCATTACTTCAACCCAACGGTATGACTATTCGCCAAGAAATCGAAAAATATCTTTGGCAACTCCACCAATCAAAAGGCTATTCCCGGGTTTGGACCCCTCACTTAGCCAAAGAAGACCTTTATATTACTTCCGGTCACGCCGAGAAATTTGGCGACAATTTATTTAGAGTTCAAGGCAAAGAAGAAAAATTTTATCTCAAACCAATGAATTGTCCTCATCATATGCAAATTTTTGCTGATAATCAATTTAGTTATCGCGATATGCCAGTCCGCTATTTTGAGCCAGCCACTGTTTATCGTGATGAAAAAACCGGCGAACTTTCAGGCCTTACTCGTGTTCGTTCTATTACTCAAGACGATGGTCACTTGTTTTGTCGTGTTTCTCAATTAGAACAAGAAATTTCTACCATTGTTTCCATTATTAAAGAATTTTTTACTACCTTTGGTATGATGGAGGATTATTGGGTTAGACTTTCCGTTCGTGGACCAAATGGCAAGTATCTAGGTTCTGACGAAGTTTGGAAAAAAGCCGAAACTGCTCTTAAAACCATTTCGGAAAAAAATAATCTACCTTACAGAATCGGTATTGACGAAGCTGCTTTCTATGGTCCAAAACTCGACTTTATGTTTAAAGATGCCCTCAAACGTGAATGGCAACTTTCCACCATTCAGTGTGATTTTAATTTACCCGAAAGATTTGATCTTTCATTTATTAATGAAAAGGGTGAAAAAGAACGTCCAGTCGTTATTCATCGGGCTATTTCTGGATCACTCGAACGATTTATGGGTATTTTAATTGAGCAATTTGCCGGTGCTTTCCCAACCTGGATTTCTCCAACTCAAGTAAAAATTATTCCCATTACCGACAAACAGGCCGATTATGCTCAAAAAATCAAACAGGATCTTCAACAAAGAGACATTCGAGTTGAAGTTGACGACAAAGCCGAAACCATGCAGAACAAAATTCGCAATGCTGCTGCCGAAAAAATTCCTTATATGATAATTGTTGGCGCCAGGGAAGAAGAAAATAATACCGTTTCTGTCCGTCAACGCGACGGTCAAGACTTAGGTGTTATGCCAACTTCTGACTTTATTAATCAACTTCAAGACCAAATCACAAAAAAGGCCTTAAATTTGATAAAATAAGTATTAATTAAAATTTAATTTTAACTTGAGTAGTTTTAAAAATAAAAGCTCCAATCAAAAGTTTTACAAAATCAACCAGTATATTACTGCGTCTGAAGTCAGACTTTTAGATGACCAAGGTAAACAAATTGGTGTTATGCCACTTTCTCAGGCCAAAACTATGTCTTTTGACACTGGTTTAGACCTAATCGAAATCAACGGTAACGCCAACCCTCCGGTCATCAAACTCATTAGTTTCTCTAAATTTAAGTATCAAGAGTCAAAAAAACTCCAATCAGAGAAAAAAGGCATTAAAGGAGGAGAGTTAAAAGAAATTCAAATGAGCCCAAATATAGGCCAAAACGACTACCAAATCCGCGTCGATAAATCTAAAAAATTTTTAGCTACTGGAAATAAAATCAAATTAAGTATAAAATTCCAAGGTCGTCAAATGACCTGTCTCTTATACACATCT
>JAHBAQ020000010.1 GCA_018500045.2 Candidatus Shapirobacteria bacterium
AGATGTGTATAAGAGACAGATAATAAAGAAATCGCCTGAATGTCTTTAGGTAAATCCATCTCAACAATCTTAATAGGTCTGAACCTATCCCGATATGCATGAAGATCTACAGTTTTTAAAAATCTATTAAATTTTTCTAAATCCATATTTTTAAATAAAATAAGTTATATCTTTTTTATAAAGTTTTGCCAATTTTTTTAATTCCACAATATCCAATCTTCTTTCCCCACATTCAACTTTAGAAACAAAAGATTGTGGCTTATTAAGTTTATTTGCAACATCCTCTTGTTTTAGACCCAGCTCAAGCCTGATTTTTTTAAGGCGGGCAATTATTATTTTGTAATCATCAGTATGTGTTGATTTTGGCATAGTTTTATAAATATAGTTTATATCCTATTACCGCATATCCCAAAATAGGTTTCAGTATTTCTATTTAAAATAGCACCTTATGGGTGCTATTTTAACATCCAAAACCCTTAATTTTGCTTCGGTTAAAATTTGGGTATCTGGTAAAAAAAGATTTGGACTCTTTCAAGAGGTGTCGGTTTTTCTCGACCCCGTCGCAAATAGATAAATTTTGGAGGGCCATATGGGTTCAGTACCAGAGTGATGAAGCGCCGGAAGGGTATTGTAGAGGACTGTTGGACATCCAGATAAGGTATATGGGTCGCGATTCCTTTTACTATTTCTCTATAATTTTGGTCCTTTCCCAATCTGTCGGTACCATTGAAGTAATTTTCTTGCTTTCGATATCCACTTCAAATACCATGTCCTTCAATTTCCAACCTCGGATGACTCCTGCCTCATCAAACTGAGCTTTCAGTTGATTCATCCTTTGTTCGGCTTCTACCATAAGAGTGGCGATGTCCTCATCGGTGTATCCATTTTCTTTAAGTTTAAGGCTATCCTTTTCAGACCAACGAATTCCTGGAACACGCTCCATTACAATAATGTGTACACCTGCCTGTTCTGCTTTTGCAACAGGTTTTGCGGCAGGTAGACCCATTTGAGCAAGTCGTTCAAGGATTTTGTACTCATGAAATGGGTCTCCAGATTCTCCGACTGATCCTTTCATAGTATTTACTCGTTTTCCTACAGCTTGAATTTCTGTGCCTTTTTCATTTCTCCAAACAGGCAAATCTTTGACAGCGGTTGGGTCTTCACGAACTCTACCAGTCTCGTCATATTTGATTTCTCCCGTTTTTATATTCTTTCCTTCACTCTCAAAATATCCGGCAGGGTCATCGAGAAATTCCTGTGGCACAAAATCAGAAAATCCAGATTCAACTTCCACTTTTGGTTTAGGAGAATTCTCTTGAGTATTATTTTGTGTTGTTGGGAATTTTTCCATAGTTTAAGGCATGGGGTCATGCCGATCACAGGTTTTTCTGGAGGAAGAGGAGGGATTCGAACCCTCGGTACCCTTGCGAGTACACCGCATTTCGAGTGCGGCCCATTCGACCACTCTGGCACTCTTCCAAGATTTATTCATTTGTAAATTTTACAACGGGGCGAGCCGGCGCACTCAACCGTTTTCTCCACTTACCTTGTCTTAATTTTGGCAGTCTTTATTATACCTAATAAATGGGTTATAATACAACTGTTTCATTTATTAACTCAAGAGAAAAATGTCAAAAAATAAAACTATACTTATAAGCGGCGGAGTAACCGGCATTGGCGCAGCCACGGCACTAAAGTTTTTGGAGGCTGGTTGGAGCGTGGCGGTTTTTTCGAACACCGCGGAGCATAACCGGGAATTTTTAAAGACAGCTCAGACAGAAGGGCTTGCCAATAAGTTGTTAGTTTTGTTGGGGGACATTACCAAAGAAAAAGAAGTTAAAAGAATTGTCGCGGAAACCAAAAAGAAATTTAAAGAAATAGATGTTCTGTTTAATAACGCCGGTCTAGGATATTTTGTTGATGCCGACAAAGTTGACGTAAAAAAATTTGACGAGATGATGGAAGTTAATGTTATTGGCATTGCGGACTTAACCAAACAGGTTTTGCCGATTATGAAAAAGCAAAAGTCCGTGCAAATAATAAATAACGCCTCCATTGCCGGAAAAATCGGTCACCCCAAATCGGAATTTTATGCCGCAACCAAGTCCGCCGTTATGCGCTACAGCGAAGGACTTAGAAGCGAGGTGGTAAAATATGGAATTAAAGTGTCCGTTATTTATACTAGCACAGTCAAAACCGGCTTTTGGAACAAAAAAGAATTCGCCCGGAGGAAAAAAGAAAACTGGGGCGGCAAAGATCCGGTATTTTTAACGGTTCAGGATTTGGCCAGAACGGTTGACTTTATTGTGAGCCAGCCGGAAAACAGTGTGGTGGAAGAAATAACCATTATGCCGTTTGGAAAGGTATAGAATTTTTACGTAAGGACATAACTATTAATTACCATATATAGTCTGTCTCTTATACACATCT
>JAHBAQ020000102.1 GCA_018500045.2 Candidatus Shapirobacteria bacterium
CCTTATTCACAAGTCAAACTTGCCAAATAAAATAAACTGGTTATACTTAAAACTAGAATAATTGGCTTAATTCAATCAAAAAAATGCTAAAAGTTAAACGCTCTTTTTTGGAAAAACTAACAGGAGCTAAATCCATCGAAAATGAGTCTTTCGGGCAAGAAAATGAGGCTGAATCTCAGCCAATTAGCACCATTTTCAAGGAAGAAAATGAGTTTGCCATGACTCCGACTTTTGAAAGAAGTGTGCGCGAAGAAACCCCAATTGCCGACGGTTCGGAAGGACAATTAACCATTGATGTTTACCAAACTGACAATGATATTGTCATTAAATCAACGATTGCTGGGGTTAAACCAGAAGATCTGGATGTCAGCATTAATAATGACATGGTTACCATTCGCGGCGAAAGAAAAAACGAAGAGCAGGTTTTAGAAGACAGCTACTATTACCAAGAGTGTTATTGGGGCAGTTTTTCCCGCTCAGTTATCCTGCCAGTAGACATTATTGCCGAAAAAGCCGAGGCTTCCATGAAAAACGGTATTTTGACCATTCGCTTACCTAAGGCTGATTCCAATAAAACTAAGAAAATTCAAGTCCGTGGATTCTAAGCGACTCCTGGCTCACTAAAAATATGGCCCCGCTCAAACGGGGCTTTTATTTTTCTCTATTGCCCTGGGTTCTTTTTTGAGTTATTCTTATCTTATGCAACGTTTTTTTTGCTATTTTTTGTCAGTTTTTTTCCTGTCTTTAGGTCTGGCTGGTTTAGCTTTGGCCGAAGAAAATCCTGCTCTAACTTTAAAAATTAACAGTTCGAGCTATCCGCTCTCAGCGGTAGATGTTGACAGTCTATTTGAAGAAAAAATAACTTTGGCTTATCAGCCCAATTACCTTTCTGAAATTGAAAATATTAATTTTTGCCAATATACCAACACCTTGGCTTGCGATTTAATCTTTAGCTTCCAGGATAGTCAGCATATTAAAAAAATATCCACGAAAAATATCAGTGATAAAAAAATCAATGATTTTTTAAATGACTTAGAAAGGCAAGTTAACAAAGATCCGGAGAATGCCAAATTAAAATATGAAAACGAAAGAGTGTCAGCTTTTTCTTTGGGCAGTAACGGTATTAAATTAAACAAAGAAGAAAGTTTTATTAAACTCAGGGAATATTTGGCCTCTGCGCAACCTAGCGGCGAACTAGTTTTGCCTTTTACCGAAACAAAGCCGGAAGTTTCCATTGATTCCATTCAGAATATGGGCATCAATTCCCTGATTGGAGAAGGTCGCTCTAACTTTAAAGGTTCGCCGAAAAACAGAATTTATAATATTAACGTAGCCACCAATCGTTTTAACGGCGTGCTGATTAAGCCCGGCGAAGAATTTTCTTTTGTAAAGGTTTTGGGTGAAGTGGATGGCGAACATGGCTATCTGCCAGAATTAGTCATTAAAAAAGATAAAACGGAACCGGAATTTGGCGGCGGAATTTGCCAAGTCTCCACCACCGCTTTCCGTGCTGCCATTTACAGCGGATTAAAAATCACGGCTAGACGCAACCATGCCTACCCGGTGCAATATTATAATCCGCAAGGCATGGATTCGACTGTCTATATTCCTCGCCCAGATTTAAGATTTATCAATAATACACCGGGTTATATTTTAATCCAAACAAAAATTGAAGACATGGAGCTGGTCTTTGATTTTTATGGAACCTCTGACGGCCGAAAAATAAATATTATTGGTCCGAAAATAACCGAAAAAAAACCTGACGGTTCCATGAAAGCTACTTTTACCCAACAGGTTTTTGATAAAAATAACAAACTGGTTTTTGAGGATATTTTTAACAGTAGCTACGATTCTCCTAATAAATATCCCCATCCCGGGCAAGAAACAAAATTAACCTCCAAGCCCAAAGATTGGTCGAATAAACAATGGGATGAATACAAAAAAGCCAATAATCTGCCTTAAATTATTGACTTAGAGTGGCTATTTTGATAGTATGTGTTTTGTTATTTAAAATACTTCATGCACCCTTAGTCCCGACGCAAGGTCGGGGTCCCGACAGCTTTGCTCGTCGGGACTCAATTGTACATTACAAATATTAATATTTAAACAAATAACTAAAAACGCGCTGGTAGCTCAGTGGATAGAGCAGTAGCCTTCTAAGCTATTGGTCGCAGGTTCGATTCCTGCCCAGCGCACAACGTAAAATGAAATTTTGTAGAAACAAAATTTCATCACGTTGTAGTCGCGTGATGAAAAATTTTCAGAAATTTTTCATTTTACGCGACACAGGAATTATGCGCCCATAGCTCAGTTGGTAGAGCAGATCCCTCTTAAGGATATGGTCGGGGGTTCGAATCCCTCTGGGCGCACAAGGAAAGATATATGGCGGCTATAGTTTAGTGGTAAAACACGGGTTTGTGGCACCTGGGTCTTGGGTTCAATTCCCAATAGCCGCCCACAAGAATAAACTTTCTAATATGCGCCCTTAGCTCAGTGGATTAGAGCATCACGCTTCGGACGTGAGGGTCGGGGGTTCGAGTCCCTCAGGGCGCACCATAAAAAACACTTTGGGATGTTTTTTATTCTACGGAAGATTGTTTATTTTAACCTAAAAATATCTTGTCTTACCGACATCTGCTCGTCAAAAGCGCTCTTTCTGACTAAGGTCTCTTGCACTATTTCTTCAAATTTTTTCTCATCAAAGGCTGTGTTTTGTTTAAATTTTTCATCCATATAAACCTGTTTTTCGTTTTCATCCCAAGCGGGATTAAAAATATAAAAATACCATAGATAGCCCCAGTAATAAAGCAGACACAGTGCCAAAATAATTGTGACAAAATTAATTTTTCGTGAAAAAAAATGATACAGAAAACCTTTCCAATCAAGCGCTTTAATTTTCTTTAGAAAATCCTCTCCTTGCATATAATTATTTCCTGTCTCTTATACACATCTGACG